>NZ_MLHS01000063.1 GCF_001999335.1 Rodentibacter sp. Ppn85
GTCTTAGTTTTAATGTTATTTAGTCCAATTAGGTCTTTAGAGAAACAGGTTTTTTAATTTATCGGGAATATATTTATCTTATAGCACCTTACGGGATTAGGATAATAAAAAAGCGGTAAAAATAACCGCTCCTTTTATAACTTTTATAAGCTTTTCGCAAGGTTTTTAATAAATGTTTTAAAATCTTTACCTAATTTTTCATGTCGAATACCATATTCAACAAAGGCTTCCATGTAACCGATTTTATCACCGCAATCAAAATAGCTACCTGTCATATGGAATGCTTCAACATTTTCTTTTTCGATAAGCATATCAATTGCATCGGTTAATTGAATTTCATCGCCTACACCAATAGGGGTTTTTTCTAATAAATCCCAAATTGCGGAAGAAAATATGTAGCGACCGACTACTGCAAGGTTAGACGGTGCATCTTCAATTGAAGGTTTTTCAACAATGTTTTCAATTTTAGCACTTTCCCCATCTTTTAGTTCCACATTGCCACAATCAACAATACCATAACTACTCACCTCTTTCTGAGTAACGGGAGCCACCATGATTTGACTGGATCGAGTATTATTAAATCGTTTAATCATAGCAGACAAATTTTCTTTTTTCTGATTTGCACTAAAATCGGCAAGTAGCACATCCGGTAGAACAACAGCAAAAGGTTCATTACCTACTACTGGACGGCCACATAATACAGCATGCCCTAAACCTTTTGCATTACCCTGGCGGACATGTATAAGAGTTACATCTTTAGGGCAGATAGAGCGTACTTCCTCTAAAAGTTGGCGCTTTACGCGCTTTTCCAACATTGTTTCAAGCTCAAAAGATGTATCGAAGTGGTTCTCTATCGCATTTTTTGATGAATGGGTTACGAGTACAATTTCTTTAATACCAGCAGAAACACACTCATTTACCACATATTGGATTAGTGGTTTGTCTACCAATGTAAGCATTTCTTTTGGAATTGCTTTCGTGGCAGGTAGCATACGAGTGCCTAAACCGGCAACAGGAATGATCACTTTCATATATTAGAGTCCATAATAATTAAGATAAATCATCAGAAGAAGACTCATCTTGTTTCTTTTTTATTTGTTGGTAAATCTCTTCTCGGTGAACAGATACTTCTTTAGGTGCTTGTAGGCCGAGCTTTACTTGGTTTCCACGCACATTTAAAACTGTGATAGAAATATCATCTCCAATAAGTACGCTTTCGCCAACTTTACGAGTTAAAATTAACATCTTTTATCTCCTTAGGTCGCATTTATTAGATATCCCTATCAATCAAAGAATGGTCGGCATCCGGCCAACCAAGAATTGTACTACAGATTTTCGTTTAGCCAGTTTTGGGCAACAATTAAGGCTTCCGTCACATTTTCCGGTTGGGAGCCTCCTGCCATTGCCATATCCGGGCGACCGCCACCTTTACCTCCAACCTGCTGAGCCATTAAATTCACAAGCTCACCGGCTTTTATTTTAGTGGTTAAATCCTTTGTTACACCAACAATAAGATTAATTTTTTCATCTAAAATGGAGGCAAACACTATCACACCGGAACCAAGCTGATTTTTTAAATCATCAACTAGCACCCGTAGCGATTTTGTTTCAATACCATCTAGTTGACGAAGGATAACTGAAACATTGTTAATTTTGACCGCACTTTGGGCTAAATCAGAACTGGTCTGCATTGCTGCTTTTTCTTTTAGACTTTGAAGCTCTTTTTCGAGTTTCTTTGTTTTATCTTGAAGTTGCTGGATTTTATCTACAAGAGTATTTGTATCTGATTTTAGCAATTCTGTACTTTGGTTCAAAATACTCTGCTGTCTTAATATCCAATTGATCGCATTTTCTGCTGTTACCGCTTCGATCCGGCGAATTCCCGCCGCAACAGCCGTTTCTGTAGTAATTTTAAATAAACCTATATCACCGGTTCGTTTTGCGTGAATCCCCCCACATAGTTCAATAGAGAAATCTCCCATTGTTAATACTCGAACCTGATCGCTATATTTTTCACCAAACAGTGCCATAGCCCCTTTTTCTTTTGCGACTTCAATTTCCATAATCTCTGTTTGAATTGGGAAATTTGCACGTATTTTTTGGTTTACAAGGCGTTCTATTTCTGCAATCTGTTCTCCATTCAACGCTTCCGGGTGTGAAAAGTCAAAACGTAGGGCGGTTTCTGAAACAAGAGAA
The DNA here is from genome assembly GCF_001999335.1 of Rodentibacter sp. Ppn85. Lineage (GTDB taxonomy): Bacteria > Pseudomonadota > Gammaproteobacteria > Enterobacterales > Pasteurellaceae > Rodentibacter. The sequence goes on from NZ_MLHS01000063.1 coordinate 2,197, forward strand.
CCTTTTTGTGTCACATGTGTTCCTAATAATTGACGTAACGCTGCATGTAGCAAGTGGGTTGCAGAGTGGTTAAGTGCGGTTTGGTTGCGACGCTCGATATCTACTACGGCTTTCACTGTTTGTCCAACAGATAACGAGCCTTGCTCTAACTCACCAATATGTCCAAATATTTGACCGTATTTCTGAGTGTCTTTAACATTAAAAGTAACACCTTCTATGGTTAGGTAGCCACTGTCGCCAATTTGACCGCCTGATTCTGCATAAAATGGCGTATTTTCTAATACAACCACAGCACTTTGACCGGCTGAAATTTGCTCTACTGATTTGCCGTCATAGAAAAGTGCGGTGATTTTTGCTAAAGATTTCGATTTTGTATAGCCTTCAAATTGTGTTTCGCCCTCAACACGAATGACATTATTGTAATCTATACCGAACTGACTTGCCGCTTGGGCGCGAGCGCGCTGTTCTGTCATTTCACGTTCAAATCCGGTCTCATCAATAGTAATATTACGCTCACGACATACATCTGCGGTTAAATCCAATGGGAAACCATAGGTATCATAAAGTTTGAAGGCGACTTCACCGGAAAGCACATCATTTTTCACTTCAGAAAGTGCTTCATCCAAAAGGGTCAAACCGCGCTCCAATGTGCGAGCAAACTGCTCTTCTTCCAAACGCAGTAATTTTTCAATATTTGTCTGCTTTTCTTTGATATCTTGACCGGCTTCAGCCATCACTTCGATCAATGTTGGCACCAATTTGTAGAAAAATGCTTCTTTTGCACCAAGTAAATGCCCATGACGCACCGCCCGGCGAATAATGCGACGTAATACATAACCGCGCCCTTCATTTGATGGAATTACACCATCTGCAATTAAGTAGGCACAAGAACGAATATGGTCGGCAATTACACGAAGTGATTTATTGGTTAGATCGGCTGTTCCAACAATTTCTGCAGTTTTTGCGATTAATGTTTTAAAAATATCAATATCGTAGTTTGAATTTACATGTTGCAGTACTGCGGCAATACGCTCTAAGCCCATACCGGTATCCACCGATGGACGTGGTAATTTTTCCATTGTTCCATCGGTCAAACGATTGTATTGCATGAATACAACATTCCAAATTTCGATATAACGATCACCGTCTTCTTCTGGTGAACCCGGAGGACCGCCCCAAATATGCTCGCCATGATCATAGAAAATTTCAGTACAAGGACCGCAGGGACCCGTATCTCCCATTGCCCAGAAATTATCCGAGGCATAAGGCGCACCTTTGTTATCACCGATTCTGATAATGTGTTCTGTTGGTACGCCAACTTCTTTATTCCAAATATCGTAGGCTTCACTATCCGTTTCATAAACGGTTACCCACAATTTTTCTTTAGGTAAGCCAAGCCACTGTGGTGAAGTTAAAAACTCCCAGGCAAAATTAATTGCATCATGTTTAAAGTAATCACCAAAGCTAAAATTACCTAACATTTCGAAAAAAGTATGGTGGCGAGCGGTATAACCTACGTTTTCTAAATCATTATGTTTACCACCGGCACGCACGCAACGTTGAGCTGTTGTCGCACGAGAATAAGGGCGTTTGTCCAAACCTAAGAATACATCTTTAAATTGGTTCATTCCCGCATTGGTAAAAAGTAGCGTTGGATCATTTTCAGGTACAAGCGAACTACTTGCGACCACTTGGTGTTCTTTACTACGAAAGAAATTAAGGAATGATTGTCTAATTTCCGCTGTCGTTTTCATCATAAACCCGTTGTGAAAATAATTTAAAGTTAAAAAATAAAACGCTCCATTGTTGCATATTTTTTTAAGTTTATAAAAACTTTTTATATGTGATTATCTAATGTTGTTTGTTATTTGAGCGATTTATTATTTTCCTTGTAGAAAATGTCATTAAATAAAATCTCCATCAAAATCTAAAAACAAAAACCACACTTCACTACATAGTGTAAGAAGTGCGGTTGAAATTTATTTTTTAGTTTAAAAATGGACAATTGTCATTTAATCGTCAAGAAGTGGAACAACCAGCATATCAATTTTAATCGTATTCATTACTTGACGCGTTGAGGACATTAACTTACTCCAAAAATCTTGGTGATGGCCTGTAACCAATAAATCAACATCATACTGTTCTATTGCATCGGTGAGTACTTGCCCGAGATCGCCGCTACCGCTCAATTTTTCCAAAATAGGGTAATCGGCTTCCTCTGCGAGTTCCAACAACGCTTTTTGAGTTTCACTTGAAATTCGATCTTGCATAGAGTGCATATTGACATCAATCAACCCGGTATAAAGATCTGAAAAGTTTACATCTACGTGGATGATTGAAAGTTTTGCATCATGACGCTTTGCAATACCTACCGCTTTTTTTACTAAGAATTCACTTTCATCTGAAAGATCCACAGCGACTAAAACATGTTTATACATAATCGACTCCTTACCTGTTGGATTTATTTACTCTGTTAGGATAGTAGCATTTCACTATTTAAAAAAACTTGCTCTAGATCACATTTTGAGAAATTATCGGTTTTTTTCCATTAGATTTTCAATCTCTTCGATCTCTTTTGGCGCCGCTGCTGTCAAGATTTTATTGCCGTATTCCGTCATTAATAAATTATCTTCGATACGTACACCTATTCCTTTATATTGTTCCGGCACATCGGCATCCTCGGAAATATACAAACCGGGTTCCACCGTAATCACCATACCCACTTCTAAAGTACGGCTACGTTCTTCACCATACTCACCTACATCGTGTACATCCAAGCCGAGCCAATGACCTAATCCGTGCATATAAAATTGATGGTGGGCTTTCTGCTCAATGAGTTCCTCGACATTTCCATGTAAAATGCCTAAATCAACTAACCCCTGTACTTTTATCCGGATCACTTCATCATTCGCTTCCTTTATCGAATTACCCGGTACTAATAATTCAATGGCTCGTTTTTGTGCTTTTAGTACAAGCTCGTAAATCTCACGTTGAGCCTGGGTAAATTTGCCGTTGACAGGAAATGTGCGTGTAATATCTCCTGCATACATTGCAAATTCACAACCGGCATCAATTAAAACTAAATCACCTTCTTTCAAGGGTTGATCGTTTTCTGTGTAATGCAAAATACAGGCATTATTTCCACTGGCGATAATCGAATTGTAAGAGGCAAAACGTGCGCCATGACAGTTAAATTCGTGCAAAATTTCACTTTCAATTTCGTATTCAAAACGATTCGGGCGGGTTTCTTGCATTGCTTTGATATGTGCCAATGCGCTAATTTGCCCGGCTTGTTGCATTAAGCGGATTTCATTGGGAGATTTAATTAGGCGCATTTCGCTAATCATAGGGTGCCAATCTAAAATTTCAGTAAAATTGACCGCACTTTCTGAAAGCAGCTTATCTCCCCATAAATGAAATTCAGGCATATAATAAAGTGCGGTCAGATTTTCGGTAATTTTGGGAAAAATGACACTAAAATCATCAATAGAGTAGGCCTCGTCTATACTGAGTTTTTGTGGTGCACGTTCTACGCCTAAACGATGCCCATTCCAAGTTTCAAGTAAAGGATTTCGCGCTCGAAGAAAGATGATCGCTTTTTCAGATTGTGGGGTTTTCACTAATAGCAAGGCGGCATTCGGCTCATTAAAACCGGTTAAATACCAAAAATAGCTATCTTGGCGAAAAGGAAAAGTACAATCATTGTTACGACGTTTTTCAATTTCAGAAAACAGTAACAAGGCAGAATGAGGTTGCATGTTTGCCAAAACCCGTTTCCGACGTTCAATAAATTCTTCTTGAGGCAATTCAGCCATATACGCAAGATCCATTTTTTTCTCCTTTTATGTGTGTTTTTTCATTAGTGTAATATTGGTTTTTCCGTATTTGGAGCTTGATTAAATTGAGTGTAAAACAATGTTGCGATAGTTCTCACATATTCAATGATTTCTTCAAGCGCTTCGTTCATTTCTTCTTCATCATCGTTTTCATCATAGCCTAATTGGCAAATATCATGTAAATCTGCCACAGCCTCAGCGATTTCACCTTTTTCTTTGTCTAAGTGAGGTTGGGCTAATCCTAAGCCCAGTAAAAAATGATTTGACCATTCGGACAGACTATCTGCACGTGTGAATACATTTTCGCTCTCAATTAATCCCAATTCAAAAGAAAAACTTTCGACATTTTCCAATGTCTCGGAAATTGTTTGATAAAGTTCACTTACTTGTTCTAAAAGTGCGGTCGGATAAGCGTGGTTATCGTGAGTAAATTGATAGAGCAGTGGTTGCCAACTTTGATCTTTGATACCGCCACAAATTAATCCGCTTAGAAAACCGTGAAGTTCTGTTGTGTTAATACCGATGCCGGCAGATTTGAGTTGTTGGTTAAGTTCGCTTTGAGAAATTGTCATTGTTTATTTCCGTGATAAAAATTCTTTTCAGTGTAAACCTTTATAAATAAAAAAGCGATCGCTTTCCATTGGAAAACGACCGCACTTTTTATTTGATGATAGAGTGGCTATTACATCATTCCTCCCATACCACCCATGCCGCCCATACCGGCACCTAAGTCTGCTTTTTCATCTTTTGGTAGTTCGGTTACCATACACTCCGTGGTAATCATCAAACCAGCTATAGATGCGGCAAACTGTAATGCGGAACGGGTTACTTTTGTTGGATCTAAGATACCCATTTCCAACATATCGCCATATTGTTCGGTGCTGGCGTTGTAACCAAAGTTGCCTTCACCGGCTTTTACTGCACTTGCAACCACTGAGGCTTCTTCGCCTGCGTTAGTAACGATTTGACGTAAAGGCGCTTCCATTGCACGTAATGCAAGTTTGATCCCCACGTTTTGTTCTTCGTTATCACCTTTTAATGTTGTTGCAACTTTAGACGCAGCTCGAACTAGCGCAACGCCGCCACCGGCAACAATACCTTCTTCTACTGCCGCACGAGTAGCGTGTAATGCATCGTCAACACGGTCTTTTTTCTCTTTCATTTCTACTTCGGTCGCCGCACCAACTTTGATAACGGCAACACCGCCGGCTAATTTAGCCACTCGTTCTTGCAGTTTTTCTTTATCATAATCGGAAGTGGATTCTTCGATTTGCTGACGAATTTGCGCCACACGACCATTGATTTGCGCTTGGTCGCCGATACCGTCAATAATGGTCGTATTATCTTTATTGATCACAACACGTTTTGCTTGACCAAGATCTTCTAATGTTGCTTTTTCAAGCTCCATACCGATTTCTTCGGAAATCACGGTACCTGCAGTTAAGATAGCAATATCTTGTAGCATTGCTTTACGACGATCACCAAAGCCCGGTGCTTTTACTGCCGCCACTTTTACAATACCGCGCATTGTATTCACGACTAAAGTTGCAAGTGCTTCACCTTCCACGTCTTCAGCAATGATAAGTAATGGTTTACCTGCTTTCGCTACGGCTTCCAACACCGGTAGTAATTCACGGATATTAGAGATTTTTTTATCTACCAATAAAATGTATGGGTTGTCTAATTCAACAATTGCGGCTTCCGGTTTATTAATAAAGTACGGAGAGAGATAACCGCGATCGAATTGCATCCCTTCCACTACGGCAAGTTCATCTTCTAAGCCGGTACCGTCTTCCACGGTAATTACACCTTCTTTACCTACTTTTTCCATCGCTTGAGCGATCAATTGGCCTACAACACTGTCTGAATTTGCCGAAATTGTCCCTACTTGTTCAATTTCTTTTGAAGTTTCGCAAGGTTTAGAAAGATTTTTAAGCTCAGAAACAACCGCACTTACTGCTTTATCAATACCGCGTTTTAAATCCATTGGGTTCATACCGGCAGCTACGGCTTTTAAGCCTTCGCTGACAATTGCCTGTGCAAGAACCGTTGCAGTAGTTGTACCGTCACCGGCCGCATCATTGGCTTTAGAGGCAACCTCTTTCACCATTTGTGCGCCCATGTTTTCAAATTTATCTTCCAATTCAATTTCACGCGCAACAGAAACACCATCTTTAGTGATAGTTGGCGCTCCGAATGATTTATCTAAAATAACATTACGACCTTTCGGACCAAGAGTTACTTTCACTGCATCTGCTAATACGTTCACGCCGTTTAACATTTTTACGCGTGCATCATTACCAAATTTTACGTCTTTTGCTGCCATTTTATGTTTCCTTTAATTTAAGTTTATTTCAAAGTGAGGTTATTTTTTGTGAAGTTTTATTCAACAATAGCCAAAACATCGCTTTCAGAGATGATTAATACCTCTTCACCATCGATTTTTTCGCTTTTCACACCATAGCCCTCATTGAAAATCACTGTATCACCTACTTTGACATCTAAAGGCTGAACTGTACCGTTTTCCAAAATACGGCCTTTTCCCACCGCCAATACTTTTGCACGGGTTGATTTTGTCGCCGCAGAACCGGTTAATACGATACCGCCTGCCGATAAGGTTTCAACTTCTTCACGTTTGATAATCAAACGATCGTGTAATGGACGAATATTCATAATTAATTTCCTTCTTTAAAAAAATGTGAAATTCCCAGCATATATGGGAATGAAAATTTTACTTTCAAGAGAAAAATTAAAAAAATTTTAGCCCTAAAAAAACTAATTTGAATGATGAAAATATGTCTTGAAGTCTCATTCAAAAATGTGATCTCAATCAATTTTTTTCTTGTGAAAATTTCTATAATGTTGCCAGGTTAATTAACTCAATATAGGTGAGAAAAATGACACAATTTAGAAAAGAAGTGGATTTATTAGGTGAACGTGAAGTACCGGCGGACGCTTACTGGGGGATCCATACACTAAGAGCGGTTGAAAATTTCAATATTTCTAATGTGACCATTTCTGACGTACCGGAATTTGTGCGTGGTATGGTGATGGTAAAAAAAGCTACCGCTTTAGCGAATGGCGAATTAGGGGCTATTCCTGCGGACATCGCAAAAGCGATTGTCTCAGCCTGTGATGAAATTTTAACGACAGGTAAATGTCTCGATCAATTTCCGTCCGATGTGTATCAGGGCGGTGCGGGCACTTCGGTAAATATGAATACTAATGAGGTGGTTGCGAATCTTGCGTTGGAAAAACTGGGACATCAAAAAGGGGAATATCAATTTTTAGATCCAATGGATCATGTGAACGCCAGCCAATCGACTAACGATGCTTATCCTACCGGTTTCCGTATTGCGGTATATAACAGTATTTTAAAACTGGTTGATAAAATTCAATACCTACAAGAAGGCTTTGAAAACAAGGCAAAAGAATTCAATAACATACTAAAAATGGGGCGTACCCAGCTACAAGATGCGGTGCCAATGACCGTAGGGCAAGAATTTAAAGCCTTCGCTATATTGCTTGAAGAAGAAGTACGTAACTTAAAGCGTACCGCCGAATTATTGCTTGAAGTAAACCTTGGTGCGACAGCAATCGGTACGGGTTTAAACACACCGCAAGGATATGCTCAACTTGCTGTGAAACACCTTGCGGAAGTAACCGGTTTACCGTGCGTGTTGGCTGAAAACTTAATTGAAGCAACCTCTGACTGCGGAGCTTACGTTATGGTACACGGTGCATTAAAACGTACTGCGGTAAAACTTTCTAAAGTATGTAATGACTTACGTTTACTTTCTTCCGGTCCGCGTGCAGGCTTAAAAGAAATCAATCTTCCTGAGTTGCAAGCCGGTTCTTCCATTATGCCGGCAAAAGTCAATCCGGTTGTGCCTGAAGTGGTAAATCAAGTTTGCTTTAAAGTGATTGGTAACGATACTACCGTGACTTTTGCATCTGAGGCGGGTCAATTACAATTAAACGTGATGGAACCGGTAATCGGTCAGGCTATGTTTGAATCTATCGACATTCTAGCTAACGCTTGTGTAAATTTACGTGATAAATGTGTTGACGGCATCACAGTAAACAAAGAGATTTGCGAAAACTATGTCTTTAACTCAATCGGTATTGTGACTTACTTAAACCCATTTATTGGTCACCATAATGGTGATTTAGTCGGTAAAATTTGTGCCGAAACCGGTAAAGGCGTACGCGAAGTCGTGTTAGAAAAAGGATTGCTCACCGCAGAGCAATTAGACGATATTCTCTCTGTCGAGAACTTAATGAATCCGACTTATAAGGCTAAATTAAATAAATAGTTTTATAAGTTAAGAGAATCAAGTGTGGTCAAGCTGACCACACTTTTTTTATTGTTAAAAAATACTCAAACTTGCCTAAGTTTTTGTAGTGAGGATTAAAATTAGGTGAGTCTGGTTTGTCGGATTAGCCGGTATTCTAACGAAAAAAACCGCACTGAAAAGTGCGGTTGAATTATTTAAGATATTTTCCGATTATGCTTCAGGACCTGCTGAGATTAACGCTTTACCTTCAGCATTAGTCGCATATTTTTCAAAGTTTTTCACAAAACGACCGGCCAAGTCTTTCGCTTTTGCTTGCCATTGTGCTTTATCGGTATAGGTATCGCGCGGATCTAAAATCGCAGAATCGACACCAGGTAATGCTTTTGGAATCGTTAGGTTAAAGATTGGTAATGTACCCATTTCCGCTTTTTCGATTGAACCGTCTAAGATGGCGTCAATGATACCCCGGGTATCTTTAATAGAGATACGTTTGCCCGTACCGTTCCAACCAGTATTGACTAAATAGGCTTCTGCACCGGCCGCTTTCATTCGTTTTACCAAAACTTCAGCATACTGTGTCGGGTGCAGAGTTAGGAAAGCCGCACCGAAACAGGCGGAGAAAGTTGGCGTCGGCTCGGTAATGCCTCGCTCCGTACCTGCCAATTTTGCCGTGAAACCTGATAAGAAATAATATTTGGTTTGTTCCGGTGTTAATTTAGAAACCGGCGGTAAAACACCAAAAGCATCAGCCGTTAAGAAAATTACTTTGGTTGCATGACCCGCACGGGAAATCGGTTTAACGATGTTATCAATATGGTAAATCGGGTAAGATACACGTGTGTTTTCGGTTTTTGACACGTCATCGAAATCAATAGAACCATCAGCACGTACAACAACATTTTCTAACAACGCATCACGACGGATTGCACGGTAAATATCCGGTTCGTTTTCTTCAGAAAGATGAATGGTTTTGGCATAACAGCCTCCTTCAAAGTTGAAGACACCTACATCATCCCAGCCGTGTTCATCATCACCGATTAATTCACGTTTCGGATCGGTTGAAAGAGTCGTTTTACCTGTACCGGATAACCCGAAGAAAATAGCAACATCACCATCTTTACCAACGTTTGCGGAGCAGTGCATTGCACCTACGCCTTTTAACGGTAGGAAGTAGTTCATCATGGAGAACATACCTTTTTTCATTTCACCGCCGTACCAAGTACCGCCGATTAATTGAATTCTCTCAGTTAAATTGAACGCAACAAAATTTTCAGAGTTTAAACCTTGTTCTTTCCAGTTTGGATTTGTTACTTTTGAGCCATTCATCACGACAAAATCAGGTTCAAAGTTTTTCAGTTGTTCCTCGGTTGGACGGATGAACATATTTTTCACAAAATGCGCTTGCCATGCCACTTCGGTGACAATACGAACGGCAATGCGATCTTTTTCGCTCGCTCCGCAGAAACCGTCAACGACAAATAAACGCTTGCGGGATAGTTGTTTAGTAACCAAGTCTTTTAAGCTTTGCCAAGTAGCTTGATTCATTGGTTTATTATCGTTTTTTGCAGCTTCGGATGTCCACCAAACGGTATCTTTGGTTTTTTCATCCAAAACAATATATTTATCTTTCGGTGAACGACCGGTAAAGATACCTGTATCTACGGCTACTGCGCCGGTATTGGTTAATGTACCTTTTTCAAAACCCTCCAATCCGGGTTTGGTTTCCTCCTCAAATAATTGCTCGTAGCTTGGGTTATAGACAACCTCTTTTACGTCATAAATACCAAGGGTTTCAAGCTCTTTAATTACTTTGTTTAAGTCTGTCATAAGTCACCTCTGTATAAAAGATTAAAATTTAGCTGCGCTCTATTTTAAAGAAAGTAAATAATAAAAAATGTTAACTTGATCTCATTTTTGGAAATTCACATTAATTTTCTACCTATTTATAGTTGGTTTGACAGCTAAAATTAAAAAAATAAGGGGAATATGTACATTCCCCTATAAATATCGATTATTTTTTCCAATTTTTTAGTGCATCTGCGAAGGCATTCCCCATCACGCTGTTATTTTGGCTGCGTGAATGGCGCTCTTGACGTGCCGTATTAGCTTTCGACCCGGTCGATAAAGTGCGGTCGGATTTATCGGTATTTTTCACCGCACTTTCATCCAATCGCATTGTCAGTGCAATGCGTTTACGCGGTATATCCACATCTAATACTTTGACTTTCACAATATCGCCGGTTTTCACTACTTGGTGTGGATCTTCTACAAATTTATCGCTGAGTGATGAAATATGTACCAGCCCGTCTTGATGTACGCCAATATCGACGAATGCGCCAAAATTGGTGACATTCGTAATTGTACCTTCTAAAATCATGCCGGCTTTTAAATCTGAAATATCTTCCACCCCTTCGATAAAAGTAGCCGTTTTAAATTCGCCACGAGGGTCACGCCCCGGTTTTTCCAATTCTTTGAAAATATCCTGTACCGTCGGTAAACCAAAACGCTCATCGGTAAACTGGGCAGCGTTAAGTTGACGCACTGTATGGCTTCCCATTAATTCCTGAATAGATTGTTGAGTGGTCTGTAAAATTTTTTCCACCAGCGTGTAAGCCTCCGGATGAACACCCGAAGCGTCCAGCGGATTTTTCCCGTCTGCAATGCGCATAAAACCGGCACATTGTTCAAAGGCTTTTGGCCCGAGACGAGGTACTTTTTTTAATTGCTCACGGCTGTCAAAACGACCGTTTTCATCACGATAAGCTACGATATTTTGCGCTAAGGTTTTTGTCATTCCCGCTACACGGGCGAGTAGTGGGGCGGAAGCCGTATTTAAATCAACGCCTACCGCATTCACACAATCCTCAACTACCGCGTCCAATTTACGTGCTAATTGAGATTGATTGACATCATGTTGATATTGTCCCACACCAATTGCCTTGGGTTCGATTTTCACCAGTTCTGCCAAAGGATCTTGTAATCGGCGTGCAATGGATACCGCGCCACGCAAAGAAACATCTAAATGCGGGAATTCATTCGCCGCAAATTCTGAGGCGGAATAAACCGAGGCGCCCGCCTCACTCACTACTACGGTTTGCGGTTTATTGTCTTTGATTTCTTTAATCACTTCTTTCGCAAAACGTTCCGTTTCACGGGAGGCCGTACCGTTACCAATCGCAATAAGTTCAACATTATGCTTGTGAATGAGGCCAAATAAGGTCATTTGTGCTTCGCTCTCACGACCGGTGTGAGGGTAAATGGTGGCGGTATCTAATAATTTCCCTGTGTTATCCACAACGGCAACTTTCACCCCGGTACGTAATCCCGGATCAAGCCCCATTGTATTTTTTGAGCCGGCAGGCGCCGCCATTAAAAGTGCGGTCAGATTTCGGGCGAAAACATCAATGGCTTCTTCTTCCGCTTTTTCACGCAATGCCCCCATCAATTCTGTTTCTAAATGCAAGGAGACTTTGATTTTCCACGTCCAAGCAATCACTTGCTCACGCCATTTATCCGCCGGCTGACCGTTGAAACGTGCGCCTAAATGTTCTCGAATAATTTCTTCACAATAACTGTGGCGCATTCCTTCGTCTGCCTCAGGATCTGCGTTTAAAGTCAGTTGTAAAATGCCTTCGTTACGACCTCTGAACATCGCCAAGGCACGGTGAGAAGGTACATTTTTCAGCAATTCTTGATGGTCAAAATAATCTTGGAATTTCGTGCCTTCCTGTTCTTTTCCTTCAACCACTTTCGCTTCAATTTGGGCATTTTGCTGCAAATATTGCCGCACTTTTGCCAATAATTGCGCATCTTCGGCAAAACGCTCCATTAAAATATAGCGTGCACCGTCCAAGGCGGCTTTGGCATCTGCCACGCCGTTTTCGGCGTTCACAAAAGAAAGTGCGGTCGTTTCCGGATCATTTTGGGGTTCGTTCCAAAGCAGCTCTGCGAGGGGTTCAAGCCCCGCTTCAATGGCGATTTGCCCCTTTGTACGGCGTTTAGGCTTATAGGGCAAATACAAATCCTCAAGCTCGGTTTTACTTTGGGTCGCTTCAATTTGTGCACGTAATTCATCGCTGAGTTTGCCTTGTTCCTCAATGGATTTCAAAATACTTTGACGGCGTTCTTCAAGCTCACGTAAATAGCCTAAGCGGGTTTCAAAATGGCGTAGTTGAGTATCATCTAAACCACCGGTAGCCTCTTTACGATAACGTGCAATAAATGGAATGGTGTTGCCGTCATCGACAAGTTGAATGGCTGCAAGAATTTGATTGGGAGCAACGTTAAGTTCAGTTGCGATAATTTGACTGATTTGTTGATTTAACATTGGAATACGTCTTTGTTGAAAATTAAAGTTAATGAAAATCGAGAATAGAATACTGGTTTTGATAACTTGGCTCAAATATAATTCAATAAATTTTCCGACCTTTATAAAATAAATGGCAAAATCGAACTACATCACACGTCAAGGCTGGAACAGCTTAGATAAAGAACTCAAATTTTTGTGGAAAGAAGAACGCCCAAAAGTCACCCAAGCGGTATCTGATGCGGCAGCGTTAGGCGATCGCAGTGAAAATGCCGAGTATATTTACGGCAAGCGTCGATTACGGGAAATTGATCGCCGCGTGCGTTTTCTCACTAAACGTTTAGAGGTTTTACAAATTGTGGATTACAACCCTAAACAAGAAGGTAAAGTCTTTTTTGGGGCGTGGGTGGAATTAGAAGATGATAATGGGGAGATAAAACAATATCGTTTGGTCGGTTGCGATGAGTTTGAACCGGCGAAAAACTGGATCTCCATTGATTCGCCTGTGGCTAGAGCCTTGATTGGTAAAACCATTGATGATGAAGTGAGTGTGGAAACGCCTTCCGGACGCATAACCCTTTATGTAAATCGTATTTGGTATGAGGAAAGTTAGGCACGGAGCTAAAGTGCGGTTGAAATTTAAGGCAAATTTTAACCGCACTTTTTATTCGAGCCGATCTTCTTTTGCCGTCACCCCAAAAAATCGTTTATATTCACGCGAAAATTGTGAAGGACTTTCGTAGCCGACTAAGCTTGCTGCTTCAGCAATCGGGCGTTTTTCTTGCAAAATTAACATGCGGGCTTGTTGTAGGCGTAACTGTTTTTGGAATTTCATCGGGCTAATGCCGACAATAGCGCGGAAACGCTGGCGGAATGCCGACTCACTCATCAATGCCCGTTCGGCAAGGCTTGAAAGGGTATTTTTTGATTGCGGGTGCTGTTTCATCCATACCATTGTTTCAATAATTTTATGCGTTGCAGTGCCGTCTTTAAGTAATGTCACCAATTCCGGATGAGCATGAAAAATCCGTAAAGCAATTTCTTGCTTAATCAGTTCTGCGAGAGGCCGGATAAGGGCTTCTTCTTGTAGTGTATCCACCAGTCGGGAAAGGCTTTCAAGCAGTTTTTCATTGGCATCAAACAGGTTGAAAATACGATTGGGCGTATTTTGTTGCTGCGTATTCTTATTGCTCAATGCCAATGTACACGCCAAGTGAGAAAGTTGGTTAAAATCAAATTCTAATGCTAAACCTAAAAAAGGTTTGTTGATCGAGCATTCCGGCATATAAGCAAAGCCTGAAAGATTCGCACCAATAAACAAAATCTGCCCCACTTCATAACAAATATGCTCGTTTCCCAGCGAAATTTCCTTCCGCCCTTGAAGCGCAACGACAACGCCAAGCGGTTGCACGCAAGGTAATGAATAGTTCGGATTGTCGTGGCGATAAAAACTCAATCCCTCTATTTTAGTATGAATGCGTCCTTCTTTCGGCATGTAAGGCAACACTTTTGTAACCAGTTGCTTGTAAAGTGCGGTCAATTTCTCAGGTTTTTTTGAAATTGTCATTTTCTACAATAAATTATGAACTAAATTTTCTGACAATTTTAATTGAAATCAGTGTAAGAGTAGAGTTTTAAATTTAAAATTTATCAGAAAAGGCAATAAAAATATCATTTTAGGCAAGTGTTTTGTATTTAGGTTTCGTTATAATACGCGGCGATTCTATACAACCGTATAAACAATAGCAAAATAGGAGCTTTCATGACTGAATTAAGCAAACAACCTGTACGTGATTTTGCAGAACACAATGCTTATTTCCCATCAGAATATTCATTATCGCAATACACCAGCCCGAAAACTGATTTTGACGGTGTGAAGTTCGAAACAAGTTACCAAGGCGATAAAAAAGTACTGATGATTGCAACCGATGAACGCTATTTACAAATGCAAAACGGTGAATGGTTTTCAACGGGCAATCATCCGGTAGAAACATTATTACCGATGCTTCATATTCATAAAGCCGGTTTTGAAATTGACGTGGCGACCCTATCGGGCAATCATGTAAAATTTGAAATGTGGGCAATGCCGACAGAAGATCAGGCCGTCGCTGAAATCTACAATGAGTACTTGCCGAAATTAGATAAACCGGCAAAATTAGCGGATATTATTGATGAAGTTATCGCTGAAAATTCACCCTATGTGGCGGTATTAATCCCCGGTGGTCACGGCGCATTTAATAAAATTCCGGAAAGCCGTGAAGTAAAACGGATATTGGATTGGGCGATGACTAATAATAAATTTATCATCACCCTTTGTCACGGCCCTGCGGCATTAGCGGCGGCTGTAATTGATAACAACGATGAAGATTTTCCATTCAAAGGCTATGAGCTATGTGTCTTCCCAGATGCGTTGGATGAAGGCGCAAATATTGATATTGGTTACATGCCCGGTAAATTACCTTGGTTGTTAGCTGCTCGCTTGGAACAATTAGGTATGAAAGTGATGAACCAAGGCATTAGCGGTCAGGTTCACAAAGACCGTAATTTATTAACAGGCGATAGCCCGTTAGCAGGCAATAAACTCGGTATTTTAGCCGCCGAAGAATTATTAAAATCTGTGGGTTTGAAATAATTTAATCCTTTTCCAATGCCGTTGATTTCAACGGCATTTTTTGTTTTAGATAATAGAATTAGTTAAATGTGATGAATATGCAACAAATCAATATGCGTGAAGCGGGCGATCCTAGCGTACTCTTTATTGAAACAGCGGTTATTCCAACACCGAAACCCAACGAATTACTCATTAAGGTTGCTTTCGCCGGAGTAAATCGTCCGGATATTATGCAACGTCAAGGTTTATACCCAATGCCAAAAGATGTTACACCTATCATGGGATTAGAACTTTCAGGCGAGGTTGCAGCATTAGGGAAGGATGTAAAAAATTTCAATATCGGTGATTTTGTTTGTGCTTTAACTGATGGTGGCGCATATGCGGAATATTGTGTGGTTAAAGCAGGGCAAGCCTTGCCTATTCCGAAAGGCTATACATTGCAAGAGGCTGCAATGTTACCGGAAACGTTTTTCACCGTATGGGCGAATCTTTTTATGCAACAACAAATGAAACCGGGTGAAAGCTTACTTGTGCATGGCGGAACCAGCGGTATTGGGATCACTGCATTGGCAATAGCAAAAAGTCTTGGGATAAAAACTTTTGCAACGGTGGGAAATGCAGAAAAATGTAAGGCGGCGGCACAACTTGGGGCAATTGCAATCAATTATAAAACCGAAAATTTTGTGGAAAGGATTCGTCAATATCAAACGGGGGTTGACGGTATATTGGATTTAGTGGGAGCAAGCTATTTTGCGCAAAACCTTGACATTCTCAATAAAGACGGGCGGATTTTCCTGATCGGGTTTATGGGGGGACATATTGCAGAACAGGTTGATTTGCTCAACATTGCAGTAAAACGAGCGACCCTCACCGGTTCAACTATGCGTGGTAGAACAACGGAAGAAAAAGCGGCAATTGCTCAATCTTTATTGAATAACGTATGGGAGAAGCTTGCTAAAGGGGAAATTGCTAAACCTATTTTACACAAGTGTTACGACTTCAGAGAAGTAACACAGGCACATAGAGAAATTGACAAAGGCACGCATATTGGGAAGATTTTATTGGCGTTTTAGTAAGCCAACGATTGCTAAAGTGCGGTTAGTTTTGGCGGATTTTTTAGCGACTCGCCAAACAAATATAAATTAAAATGCCATAGAAACCGACCGCACTTATACCGAGTAATCGTTCGGCAAGTTTAGGGCGTTTAGTATGTAATTTATACAGTAAACGGGCAATAATAGCGAGAATGAAAGGGTAGCTCCAAAATAGGGTGGAGAACAAACTACTTTGCCCTTCCGTTAAGGCGTGATTTTGAGAGAAATAGGGTGAAATGATCAAAGCTAGCGGCCAAAGTAAAACCGGCATGCAAAAAGTCGCAAGCCCCCAAGCGAACCCACTAAATTTTGTTGGCATAGACGGTCGTTCCATAAGCTCAATCCTACAATAAAATACCAAGTGGGAAATATAACAAATACGGTTGGAATTGGGTAGTAATTCTTTGCTTTAACCTCCTTAAAGTGGTAGAGTACTGTCAACTTTTTCCATTCGGTAGGATGCAGCTTGAAGTACGATCTCAATCGAGCAAAAAAATGTGTGGAAATTCTTGATAAACGCCGTCTGGAACGGGCATTATCGGGAGCCGGTGATGGGTTTCAACATGTTTTGTCTCTGTTTCCTTTACTGTTTCAATTGAACCATCCGAGTTTATCCGGTTATATGGCGCAATCCCTTTGTGGTGTGGCAAATTTTAAGTTGTCGGATTATCAGCAAAAATTCCTTTCTTCCGAATATCCTGAACTTTACCAGCAAATACAAGATCAGCCCTGTGGCGATAATCCTCCGATTTTAGGTATTTATGTGATGGGCAGTTTTGGCTCTATCAGTCAAAGTCGTAGTTCTGATATGGATACATGGATCTGCTGTCGTGAAGATTTAACGGAAAATGAACGGAATTTATTAGAACAAAAAGCCCAAAAAATCAAAGAATGGGCGATGGGGTTTGAGGTCGAAATTAATTTTTATCTGGTTGATCAACAGCGTTTCCGCCACGGATACTACGCCGAGCCTTTGACGAGCGAAAACAGTGGTTCTGCACAATATATGTTATTGCTTGACGAATTTTATCGCTCTGCCGTTCGCTTGGTCGGGAAACCGTTATTGTGGCTACATTTATGGGTAGAAAATGAAGCGGACTATGAAAACGAAGTAAAAACACGCATTCGGAACGGTTCGCTTGAACCACTGGATTGGGTTGATTTTGGCGGATTAGCGCAGTTTTCGGCTAAGGAATACTTTGGTGCGGGATTGTGGCAACTTTACAAAGGAATTGATTCGCCGTATAAATCCGTACTAAAAATTTTGTTGTTGGAAGTTTATTCTAAAGAATATCCGAATCCTCATCTTATCGCTCGTCAGTTCAAAGAAGATCTCTTTTCCGGCAATACTACGCCAGCCCATCATTTTGATCCTTACATTGCAATTCTTTCTAAAGTGACGGATTATTTGACCGCACTTTCCGAGTTTAAGCGTCTTGATTTTGTACGTCGCTGTTTTTATATCAAAGTGACAGAAGATTTAGCGTTATATAAAAACCATAATTGGCGCACTGATTATATACAAATTTTGGCTCAGGAATGGGGCTGGAGTGCCGAACAAATTCACGAGTTGAATTCTCGCCCGTTTTGGAAAATTAAGCGAGCTAAAGAAAACCATGATAACTTAGTGAAGTTTTTGATGATGAGCTATCATAATTTGGTGACTTTTGCCCGTAAATATAAAATTAACTCAAGCGTTATACCACAAGATATTAATGTTCTTACACGTAAACTTTATACTATATTTGAGGAACTACCGGGCAAAGTGATTTTACTTAATTCGCAGATTTCCCGTAATTTGTCCGAGCCGCATATTTCATTTTTAGAAGTGAAGGGTAATAAGCATTTCCAAGACGGTTGGTATCTTATTAATCGACCGCCAAATATGATGATGTTTTCTCAAAATCGTATTATTGAGTATAACAAAAGCCTTAATAAGTTGGTTGCGTGGGCGTATTTTAATCGCTTGCTTACTGCTGAAACGCAACTTCACTTATTTAGTCGCTCTATTGAGATTGAAACTTTGCGTAATTTTGTAGCGGATCTTCGTTTGTCTTTTTCACGAGAAAATCCGGCGGCAGGTAGTGATATTTTGGCAACCGCTTGTGAAATTCGTAATATTGTTATTGCCGTGAATTTAACTTCTGATCCTACGGCAAGGATTACGGAATTTAAAGATAGTCTTTCAGCCTGTGATTTATTTAGTTTCGGTTCGCTAGAACAAAATCTTGTGGGGAGCATTGATTTTACTTATCGCAATGTATGGAATGAAATTCGTACGCTGCACTTTGAAGGTCCGAATGCTATTTTGATTGCTTTAAAAGTGCTATCAAATAAAATTTATCGGGATGCGAATAATCCTCCTTGCGTACAGGTTTTTTGTTACAGTCGATATTATCGCCGAACATTACGTAATCTTGTCAGTACCTTAGTAAATCGTTGCATAAGTATTCAGCTTGGTAACCAAACGCTCAATATTCCACGCTTACGCATAGCTGGAAAAAATTGGCAATTTTTCTTTGAAGAAAACGGACTTAGCTTGCAAGAAGTTGAGAATAGCGGTCAAAGTGCGGTAGATTTTGATGATGTTTTACAAAGTCCGATAGATGAAAAAAATGATATTTATAGTAAACATCGCAAATATCCGATTGAAATCGATCTTTTGGTGAGAGAAGGTTTCCTACAATTTTTCTTTGAAGACAATAAAGATAATACCTTCAATGTATATTTACTGAATGAAACCAACCAGTTAGAGATTTATCGCCATTGTGAAGGTTCAAAAGATGAAAAAGTGCAGCAGATTAATCAACTTTATCAAGCTTTAGAATCGGGTGATGAAAATCCATATCATATTGAGTCTCGTAATTTTAATTATCCACAGTTTTATCAAATCCAATATAGTGAGCAAGGGCATGTGCAAATTCAATCTTTTAAATATCAACAAAATGTTACTGGCAACACATTAGAAGCCGTAAAATGATGAAATAGATCAAATTTCATGGGGTTCTTGATTGGAAGATAGGAAAAATCCCGATAGAATGGCTCGATTTTTGGTGAATGCTTAATAATTTTAGGGGCTGACGTAGATTAGCTGGTATGCTAATCTACAAAAATGAAGATAACTCATTGTAAATTAAAGAAATCTATACAGAAAAAGCTCCTTGAGTTTTTTGTATTAGAAGTGA
>NZ_MLHS01000064.1 GCF_001999335.1 Rodentibacter sp. Ppn85
CATAAATATATCCTTAATTTATTTCCACTATCAATTATTTTAGTTCATATGATTGAGCTTTATTTTGATGAATGATAGAAGAGTCTATGGAAATTTTATTTTAGTCAAGAAAATTACAAAAAAGCAACAAAATAAAAACAATTATTCAAGGGCGGAAAAAACTTTATTGTAAAACTGTGATCGCCTTCACATCACTGAAAAACTGTTTATTTACTCCAATAACCTACGTTATCGACCTTCTAAAATTAAACAAATAACAGGGTTATATTTCAATAGGATAGATGATTTGCTAAGTCTTTATTTCGGAATATTATTACAACATTAATTTGTTCAAAATAATAAAATTCGGAAGATTTAACCATATTTTTTTGTTGATATGAATAAAGCAATTTTTCGTGAAACAAGAAATAATCTCTCTGATTTTATCATTCAAGAGGAGAGAAACTATGACAACCGTATCTGCTTTAGGGGCATTGGTGGCATTAGTCGTCGCCATTTTCCTGATTTTGAAAAAAGTTTCGCCCGCTTATGGGATGTTAGTCGGGGCATTAGTCGGCGGCTTGGTTGGTGGTGTGGATTTATCACAAACAGTGAGCTTAATGATCGGCGGCGCACAAGGGATTACGACTGCCGTGATGCGTATTTTGGCAGCCGGTGTGTTAGCCGGTGTATTGATTGAGTCCGGTGCGGCAAATGCCATTGCCGAAACGATCACCAATAAGCTTGGTGAAACTCGTGCGTTATTGGCGTTGGCATTAGCCACTATGATCTTAACCGCAGTAGGGGTATTTGTGGATGTCGCCGTAATTACCGTTTCGCCGATTGCCTTAGCTTTAGCACGTCGCACCGATTTATCCAAGGCTGCGATTTTATTGGCAATGATTGGCGGAGGGAAAGCGGGCAATATTATGTCGCCAAATCCGAATGCGATTGCGGCGGCGGATACTTTTCATTTGCCGCTGACTTCAGTGATGATGGCAGGCATTATTCCGGCAATATTTGGTTTAATGTTTACTTATTTCTTGGCAAAACGACTTATCAATAAAGGTTCTAAAGTGACGGATAAAGAAGTGGTGATGGTTGAAAGTCAAAATCTACCTTCATTTTTAACCGCACTTGTTGCACCGTTGGTGGCGATTTTATTGCTTGCTCTTCGTCCTTTATTTGATATTAAAGTGGATCCGCTTATCGCATTGCCGTTAGGCGGGCTAATCGGTGCGCTTTGTATGGGAAAATTACGTCAGGCGAACAGCTATGCTATCAGTGGTTTGGGAAAAATGGCACCGGTTGCGATTATGTTGCTTGGTACAGGGGCATTAGCAGGTATTATCGCCAATTCCGGTTTGAAAGATGTGTTGATTCAAGGGTTGGAGCATTCCGGTTTGCCTTCCTATATTCTTGCACCGATTTCAGGGGCGTTAATGTCTCTTGCTACCGCTTCCACCACCGCAGGTACGGCAGTTGCCTCTAATGTATTCAGCAGTACCTTATTGGAACTCGGTGTGAGTAGCCTTGCCGGTGCAGCGATGATTCACGCAGGGGCTACCGTGTTTGATCATATGCCTCACGGTTCTTTCTTCCACGCCACCGGCGGCAGTGTGAATATGGAGATAAAAGAACGTTTAAAGCTGATTCCTTACGAAAGTGCGGTAGGTTTAATGATGACCCTCATTTCCACCCTAATTTTCGGTGTATTCAACTTATTTTAAGCATAATAGGAGTACAAAATGAAAATTGTGATTGCCCCCGATTCTTTTAAAGAAAGTTTAACCGCACTTGAAGTGGCAACCGCCATTGAAACAGGCTTTAGACGTGTTTTTCCTAACGCGGAATATGTGAAATTACCTATGGCGGACGGCGGCGAAGGTACCGTTCAATCTTTAGTGGATGCAACCCAAGGTAAAATCGTGGAATGTGAGGTGACCGCACCACTAGGTGAGAAAATCAACAGTTTCTTTGGTTTATCCGGTGATGGTAAAACCGCAATTATCGAAATGGCGGCGGCTTCGGGATTGCATTTGGTTTCACCGGAAAAACGTAATCCGTTACTCACCACCAGTTACGGCACGGGTGAATTAATCAAACAAGCCCTTGATCTTGGCGTAGAAAAACTTATTCTTGGCATTGGCGGTAGCGCAACCAATGACGGTGGCGTGGGGATGTTGCAGGCACTAGGCATACAATTTCTAGATATTCAAGGCAATCAAATTGGCTTTGGTGGCGCAGAATTAGCGAAGATCGAAAAAATTGATTTTCAAAAACTGGACGAACGCTTACAAAATATACAGATTGAAGTAGCTTGCGATGTGAATAATCCTCTTTTTGGCGAGCGTGGTGCCTCTGCCATTTTCGGCCCGCAAAAAGGGGCGACAGCGGAGATGGTACAACAACTTGATTGCGCCTTAGCCCATTTTGCGAAAATTGCCGAACGGGATTGTGGTAAGGATATTGCTAAGCAGGCAGGCGCAGGGGCGGCAGGCGGTATGGGCGGCGGATTATTGTTATTGCCGAATGTGCAACTGAAAGCCGGCGTACAAATTGTATTAGATAATTTACGGCTTACCGATTACGTGCAAGATGCCGATTACGTCATTACCGGCGAAGGGCGAATGGACGCGCAAAGTATTATGGGCAAAACCCCAATTGGCGTGGCACGGACAGCGAAACAATTCAATAAACCGGTGATTGCCATTGTCGGCTGTTTGCGTGAAGACTACGATGTGGTTTATGCCCACGGTATTGATGCCGTTTTCCCGATTATTCGCCAGTTAGGTGATTTGTCCGAGGTTCTCAAGCAGGGTGAACAAAACTTAATTTCTGCCGCGCAGAATGTAGCGAGATTATTGGCGTTGAAGTAAGCGGTTAAACAAAAGTGCGGTGATTTTTAACCGCACTTTTTAGTTCACCCCCTTGGATGAAACCTTTCATGCAAGCGTTTTAACCGCTCTTTCGCAACATGTGTGTAGATTTGCGTGGTAGATAAATCACTATGTCCCAGTAGCATTTGCACCACGCGTAAATCCGCACCATGATTGACTAAATGGGTAGCGAAAGCGTGGCGAAGTATGTGGGGCGAGAGTGCATCCGCATCAATATCGGCAAGCACGGCATAATGTTTAATACGATGCCAAAAAGTTTGGCGGGTCATTTGTCGGGCCCGTTGGCTAGGGAATACAATGTCGGAACTTTGTCCGTTTAATAACACGGGGCGACCGTAAAGCACAAATTGGCGAACCCAATATGCGGCTTCTTCCCCCATTGGCACAATGCGTTCTTTGTTGCCTTTCCCAATTACCCGCACAACACCTTGTTGTACGCTCATATTTTCAATGGTGAGAGAAACCAATTCCGTTACACGCAAACCCGTGGCGTAAAGTAATTCCAACATCGCTTTATCACGCAATTCTAAAGGGATTTCCACATTCGGCGTATTGAGCAAGTCGGTAACTTGTTGTTCGCTTAAATATTTTGGTAGGCGGCTTGGTAATTTGGGTGAACTCAAAATTGCGCTAGGATCATCCGCACGATATTTTTCACGGTATAAGTACTGGAATAATTTTCTCATAGCACTTAATAGCCGTGCAGTACTACTCGCTTTATAGCCTTGCTCGACCCGTTCCCCGAGGAAATGCTGTAAATCCACGGAATCTAAGGTTTCAAGGGAAAGATTATGTTGATCCGACCAATGACAAAGTGCGGTCAGATCCAGCCGATAGGATTGCACGGTATTTTCAGAAAGCCCTTTTTCAATCCAGTATTCGTTAAGGAAGAGATCCACCAATGACAAATTATTCATAATTTCCTTCGTATTTATTTTCGCGCCTTATGTTAGAACAACATGCCGCTTAATTTTGTTTTACCAAAAATGCCTCTAATTTCCGTGGTATCACTAAGAGCGAAAGGGCTGCGATAACGCTCATTAGTAAGAACGTCATGGTTGGCGAAATCGGATAGATTAAGCCGGAGATAGCCGAAAACAGTGCAATAAGTGCGCCATTTGATAAGCCGTTATACAGACCTTGCAATTTTGCAATGTGGTTTTGCGGTTGGGTGGTGATATAGCGCACAATCGCATAATGACAAGCGGCATAAGTGAGGCCATGCGCCAATTGGAGCAGTAAAATTTGCCAAAAAGTGTCGGCGTAAGCCAAGCCTGCCCAACGTAAAATAGATACGATTGCGGAAAGAAAGAAAATTAGACTGACTGCCCAATTTTGGAATAAACAGCGTGAAAAGAAGAATAATAAAATTTCCGCTAATACGCCTACTCCCCAAAGCAGGCTGGTTTGAGAAACGGAAATACCGATGCTTGTCCAATAAATGGTGCTGTACACATAATAGGCGGCGTGAGAGCTTTGAATCAGCCCTACTCCAATCATCACCCGTAACGTGGTTGAATCTTTTAGTAATGTCAAAAAGCCGATTTGAGTCGGCGTATTGTCTATTAGCGTTTCATCTTTTGGCGGAATACTTGGTTTGAGTAGTTGAATAAGGGTATAAAACAGCAAAAGTGCGGTCAAAATCCATACGATATTTTGTTCTCCAACCCAGTCTATTATGCCGCCAAAGACAACTACGCCCAGCACGAAAGCGGCTGAACCGATTAAGCGTACCTTGCCGTAATCCAAGCCGATTTGGCGTTGCCAAGTGGAAGCCAGCGAATCGCCAATCGGCATACCGGCGGAGTTGACCATGGCAAAAAGTCCAATCGCAAAAAACAGTAACCAAAAATTATCGGTAACTAAACTCATGATTGCCATAATCAGAGTGGAACATAAAGCTAATAATCGCAGTGAATTGATAATATGATCGGCTTTTTGGATTAACGAAGAGAAAAATAATCCGCCGATAAAACGGAAAATATAGGCACTACCGATAACAATCCCGATCATTTCTTCGCCGTATTGTTGTGATTTCAACCAAGCGGGAAAGAACGGCAAAAATACGCCATAAGCACAGTAGTAGCCGAGAAAGCTCAGCGCGAGCCAGTAAAAGGGATGAACTTGCATTAGAATAAAGTTTCCATTTCTTGTGAGCGTGCAACACAGGCGAACATTGCTTCCGCCACGGTTTGATTAAATTGCCGCGTATTGAATATTTCCAACGCAGCAGCGGTAGTTCCGCCTTTTGATGTCACATTTTCTCTTAACGTAGCAAGCGTAATTTGTGGGTTTTCCACCACCATTTTTGCCGCGCCAAGCATAGATTGTTGCACCAGTTGGCGGGCGGTGTTTGCATCTATATTCATTTCTATTAATGCCTGTTGCATTGCTTCTAACATTAAAAAGAAATAGGCGGGGCTACTGCCGGATGCGGCGGTTACGGCATGCATTTGGCTTTCGTCTTCAATCCAAACGGTTTTTCCCACTGCCGCCAATAATCTTTCCGCCAAAGAGCGGTCGATTTCAGCGGTATTTTTTGAGGCAAACAGCCCTGCCATTCCCTCACCCACTAATGCCGGCGTGTTTGGCATTACCCGCACAATGGATTTTGTACTAGGAATCAGGGCTTGCAAGCGGGCAGTGGAAATACCCGCGGCAATGGAAATTAATAATTTATCGGAAAAATCAACCGCACTTAGCGATTGACCAACCTCCGCCATAATTTGCGGTTTGACGGCAAGTAAGACAATATCGGCACGAGCGGCGCTTTCCTCATTATTTTCTGCCGTTTGCACACCTAATTTGGCAAAGCTTTCTTGTTTTTCCCGATTAGGATCATTCACAATAATTTGTGTTGCCGGATACCCTTGTTTTAACAACCCGAACACAATAGCCTGGGCCATATTACCACCACCGATAAAGGCGATTAATTTCTGCTGCATCATTTTTTCCTGTCAGTTTATGGGCTACAATGACGCCCATTTTACCTGATTATGAAGGAAGTGTACGATGTGGTTTAAAAATTTAATGACATATAGAATTACAAAGCCCTTAGAATGGGATGTCGAACAATTACAAACACAGCTTGAGGCTTGCCAATTTCATCCTTGCGGTGCACAAGATCAAAGTAAGTTCGGTTGGGGACAGCCGTTGCGCGGATCGGATTTATTATATTTTTTCTCCGCTAAACAGATTTTATTAGTGGCAAAAAAGGAAGAAAAAATCTTACCGGCGAATGTGGTAAAACGTGAGTTGGATGAGCGTATTGAAAGTGTGGAACAAAAAGAAAACCGCAAACTGAAAAAAGTAGAAAAACAAACGTTAAAAGATGATGTGGTGATGAACCTGTTGCCACGGGCGTTCAGTAAAAATCAGCATACGGCGTTATGGATTGATACGGAAAATCAACTTATTCATGTGGATGCGGCATCAAGCAAACGTGCGGAAGATGCGTTGGCATTATTGCGAAAATCCCTTGGTTCCTTGCCTGTTGTTCCTCTGGCTTTTGCGCAGGAACCCAGTACGATTCTGACCCATTGGATCACGCAAGACAGTCTGCCGCACTGGCTCATCGCCCTGGAGGAAGCCGAGCTGCGCGGTAGCCAAGAAGACAGCGTGATTCGTTGTAAAAAACAACCTCTTGAAAACGAGGAAATTCTTGCACTATTGCAAGAGGGGAAAAAAGTAGTCAGCAAATTAGCCTTGGAATGGGAAGATACCCTTACTTTTGTTTTTAGTGAAGATTGCACGATCAAACGCTTGAAATTTGCCGACAACGTACGCGAGAAAAATGAGGATATTTTAAAAGAAGATTTTGCTCAACGGTTTGATGCGGATTTTGTGTTAATGACAGGTATTATCGCCAAATTAACTGAAAATTTATTGGAAGAATTTGGCGGCGAGAAAGCGAGATTATAACGGAAAAGTGCGGTTAAATTTGACCGCACTTTGTTTGATTTTCGGTATTATGCAGTTGTTATACAAAACTGACATTTTAATATGAATGAGATGCTTTGTTTTGACCGCTAAGGGCTTGGAGTTTACGTAAAATGAAGCTTAATACTACGCCGTAAGCCGGTACAAATAGCAAAATACCAATAAATAGTTTGAATAAATAATCCACAAATCCAAGCTGTATCCAATGTTCCGCCATGAAAGTGTCTGTGCTTTGATAAAATGCCACGCCGAAAAATACGAAAGTGTCGGCGAGCGAGCCGAATAGCATTGAGCTGCTCGGCGCGATCCACCATGTTTTAAGTTGTCGTAATTGGTTGAATACCGAAACATCCAATAATTGCCCTACTACATAAGCCAAAAAGCTGGCAAGTGCGATGCGAAAGACAAACATATCGAAGTTTCCTAACGCATCTATACCTTGAAATTGCGAATCGGAAAACAATACGGAGATGACATAACTCACGATTAATGCCGGGATCATCACGATAAAAATAATCCAACGGGCTTCTTTTGCACCGAATATGCGTACGGTGAGATCCGTCGCGAGAAAAATAAAGGGAAAGGTGAGCGTTCCCCAAGTACTGTGAAAAGAGAAATCTTTTGCTGCGCCAAGTGCGGTCAATTTTAGGGTAATTTCAAAGGGGATTTGTACTAAATAATTGCTTGCCGCAATGATTAGAATATGAAAAAAACTTAGCCAAACTAAGGCATGGCGCTTTTGTTGCGCATTAAAAATAGAATGTTGGATTTTCATGTTTTACCTTTTTAATTCAATAGCAATTCGGGGTGAGGGAACCCGAGTTAAAATAAGGGGTTGAATCTTACTCAGATTTAGCGGAATTGCAAGTAAAGATAGAAAATAAGGCAATCAATTTACCAATCCGTTTGCTTGTTACTGGTTTGGCTTATTGTTGCTTTTATCGCAAATGTAAAAATACAGTTGAAAAATAGCCGCACTTTTATATCTATACGGTATTAGGTAACAAACACACAAAACGAATATCTCAATATACCCTAGGGAGGCTATTATTGGGTATCGTACAATTGATACGGAACATCGTATCAATATAGACATTTCCAATCATACTAATTTATGGCTTTATTGATAAAATTTAGGCAGAATGTAGAAAATTTTTATATTCGGAATAAAGGATAAAACGATGACTAAACATTATGACTATATTGCTATTGGTGGTGGCAGCGGCGGTATTGCTTCGATTAATCGTGCGGCGAGCTATGGTAAAAAATGTGCGATTATTGAAGCAAAATATTTAGGCGGAACCTGTGTCAATGTAGGCTGTGTGCCGAAGAAAGTCATGTTTTATGGCGCACAGATCGCAGAAGCCATTAACCATTATGCACCGGATTATGGTTTTGATGTGAATGTGAAAAAATTTGATTTCGACAAACTTATTGAAAGTCGCCAAGCCTATATCGGCCGTATTCATACTTCTTACAATAACGTGTTAGCTAAAAATAACGTTGATGTGATTAACGGATTCGGTAAGTTTGTTGATGCGCATACCATTGAGGTCACCTTTGCAGATGGTTCAACCGAGCGTGTAACGGCGGAACATATCTTAATTGCAACAGGGGGCAGACCGTTTCGGCCTAATTCGGTAAAAGGACAAGAATATGGTATTGATTCGGACGGTTTCTTTGCATTAAAAACATTACCGAAACGTGTTGCGATTATCGGGGCAGGCTATATTGCCGTGGAGATTGCCGGAGTATTGAACAGTCTTGGCTCGGAAACTCATTTGGTGGTACGTCGTCATGCACCAATGCGTAATCAAGATCCGTTAATTGTGGAAACCTTACTTGAGGTGTTGGAACAGGATGGTATTACGCTGCATAAACATACAACGGTTCAGGAAATTGTTAAAAATATTGATGATTCTCTCACGGTAAAATTTGATCACGAACGAAGTGTAACGGTAGATTGTGTCATTTGGGCGGCAGGTCGTGAACCGGCAACGGATCGAATCGGTCTAGAGCTCGCCGGTGTGGAAACCAACGAGCGTGGTTACATTAAAGTCGATAAATATCAAAATACCAATGTGAAAGGCATCTATGCGGTAGGCGATATTATTGAAGGCGGTATCGAATTAACACCGGTTGCGGTTGCGGCAGGTCGCCGTTTATCCGAGCGTTTATTCAATAACAAACCTAACGAGCACTTAGATTACAATCTTGTGCCGACCGTAGTATTCAGCCACCCTCCGATTGGCACGATTGGATTAACCGAATCGCAAGCCGTTGAACAATATGGCGAAGGAAATGTAAAAGTATATAAATCTTCCTTTACCGCGATGTACACCGCAGTTACTCAGCATCGCCAACCTTGTCGAATGAAATTAGTGTGCGTGGGCAAAGATGAAAAAATAGTCGGCTTGCACGGAATCGGTTATGGTGTGGATGAAATGATTCAAGGTTTTGCGGTTGCAATCAAAATGGGTGCAACAAAAGCAGATTTTGATAATACGGTGGCGATCCACCCGACCGGTTCGGAAGAATTTGTTACAATGCGTTAATTTTTTCGAAATAACAAAAAAGTGCGGTTAATTTTAACCGCACTTTTGTTTTGTGATGAATGAAACCGGTTGGCGTAAATCCCACAATTCAACGGGTGTCATAGTGTTCCGTCATCTACCGCTTCTTTCGCTACGCCGATAATTTCTGCCACTTTATCCCCTTCTTTGAAAAAGACAAAACCGCCGTTTTCCATTTTTGTCCAAGATTCATCCTTTGTGAGGGGAAAGGTGGTAATGATGGTGACTTTATCGCCGTCTTTAGCATAATCGTTAAAATCAATAACACCGTCATCATCAATACGACAGGCTTTACCGAAAGGCGCTTTTCGCGTGAGATAATGCAAATTAGTTGCGCAGTGGGCAATCATCCATTCACCGTTAGACAGGATAAAATTGAACGTGCCGTGTGTTGCAAGTTTTTTGGTAATATCTTGAATTGCCTCAAAAATTTGCATTTCCGTCGGTTTTTTACGAAAACGATTTTTTAAATATTCAGCCATGTAACAAAATGCGGCTTCAGAATCGGTTGAACCTATCGGTTGGCAGAAACTCTCGGACATATCCGGTAGATCTTTTAAATTACCGTTATGGGCAAACACCCAATTTTCACCCCAAATTTCGCGAATAAAAGGATGAGTATTTTCAATATTTACCTCGCCTTGGGTAGCTTTACGAATATGTGCAATCACATTGAGTGATTTTATTTGATATTGTTTTACACAATCGGCAATCGGAGAATGGGAGGCTGGGCGATTATCTCGAAAAACCCGTACCCCTAGTCCTTCAAAAAAAGCAATGCCGAAACCATCTGAATGACACCCTGTTAAGCCTGCACGGCGGCGAAAACCTTCAAAAGAAAACACGATATCTGTTGGCGTGTTACAGTTCATGCCAAGCAATTGACACATAAAACCCTTCTAAAATATGACTAAACGAATAACCCTACAAGAGGTGTAGATTTAACACCATTATAGGGTTGATTTCAAGAGAGAGAAGCGGGATTTTTAGACAAAAATATTACATAAAATAGCGTAAAGCTATTTGTACAATTTATGATACATTTTTCTTAGTTCCGGTAGCTCTATGAGCTTTTCTTTGGCTTCATTTAATTTATTCTGTTTCGCCAACTCCGATGCTTCCGTTGCAATATCAATGACTTTTTGTAAACCTTGTTGATAGCCTGAAAATTGTGATGTATCGCCGTTCCATTTCGGTGGCACGGTTGCTTTGGATTTTTCTGCCGCATCAATAAATTTTGCCACGCTGTTTTGAAATTCTTCAACAGAATCGGCACGGTTAGCAAGATTTAAACGTTGCGCCATAATGATCATTTCATCACGAAGATTAATGGATTCTTTTGATGAGGCAAAAGTAGAAATGGCAGTGATGGCAACGGCAATAAAAGTAAAAAGTTTTTTCATCGTATGTTCCAATTTTGTTCCTATATAGAATTGATCATGCTATTTAAAAATCAATATGATAAATAGCGGGACAGATTTTATCCTATCAGTAAAAATGCGGTCAAATTTAACCGCACTTTTCCGTTTTATTTTATCAATGCTTTCCGCAAACGCCCTTGCTCTTTCTCTAACAATGCTTGGGATTCATTTTTATTCAAGCCGCTTAAAATCATCATGATTGCCAATTTTGCGTTTTGTTCGGCAAGAATAAGATTTTTTTCTGCGGTTGTTTCATCACAATCAGTCGCTTGCATAACAATGTGAATAGCGCGGGCTTTAAGTTTTTCATTGCTGGCTTGTACATCCACCATCAGATTTTCATAGCATTTACCGAGCAAAACCATAGATGCCGTGGTTAGCATATTGAGTACTAATTTTTGTGCAGTACCTGATTTTAAACGGCTAGAGCCGGTTAGTATTTCTGCGCCGACAACGGTATCAATGGCAATATCGGCGATTTGAGCCATTACCGAATGAGGATTGCTGGCGATGGAGATCGTTACGGCACCTAATTGTTTGGCATACTTTAATGCGCCTAAAACATAAGGTGTACGCCCGCTGGCGGCAATGCCGACTAAAACATCTTTAGCTGAAAATTTGATTGTGCGTAAATCGTTAATTGCTGCGCTTTGGTTATCTTCAGCACCTTCTACAGGATGGCGAATGGCAAGTTCACCGCCTGCAATAATGCCCCTCACCATCTCATCACTTACACCAAAAGTAGGCGGACATTCAGAGGCATCGAGAACGCCTAAACGTCCGCTTGTGCCGGCGCCTATATATATTAATCTTCCGCCGTGCTGAAATGCGCTTACAATGGCTTCTACCGCTTGGGCAATTTGGGGTAATACCCGTTCAACGGCAAGGGGAATTTGGCGATCCTCGTGGTTCATTAGCGTTACGATTTCTAAGGCGGAAAGCTGATCGATATTCATAGATCGAGGATTACGCTGTTCGGTGATTAGAGTTGAAAGAGTTTGAAGAAGTTGTTCGTTCATGCTTATTCCGATTTAAGTGGGTAGAGTGGAAACTATTGTATTATGTTATTGCATCGTATGGGATAAATCTCTCGTTTACGTATAGCCTGTGGTCTCTTTTTTACTTTTTCAAATTTGACCACGCAACTGCAAGCAGGATAATTGAGCCGCCTATCAGCATCTTTAAGGTGGGAGTTTCGCCAAACAATAACCATGCCAATGCAATGCTATAAACAGGTTCAAGTGAGATAATCATTGAGGCGGTGCGAGCGTTGATGGTGTCAAGACTGGAAATAAAGAGAGTATAAGCCACACTGGTGCATAAAAAACCGACACAGAAGATCCAAAACCAGTCTATGGCCGACACTGCGAATAATTTGTCGCCGGAGAAAGGCAGTAAGAAAATAGCAGCCGCTAAATATTGCCAGAAACTTGCTTGCAAACCTGAAAGTTTACGCATGTTTTTACGGTTGACCACAGCAAGTATGCCATAATCAATCGCAGATAAAATGCCCCAAAGTAACCCTTGTGTATTTTCACTGCTAAAATTAAAATCCGGTGTCACCAAAATTAAACCGATGGTGATGGCTATCAGCAAGATAATATCTTTAGCGTATAATCTTTCTTTGAAAAAAACGGATTCAAACAGGGCGACAAAAGCGGGAAAACTGGCAAAACCCAAAGTGGCTAATGCCACGCCGCCTACTTTTACCGCAACAAAAAAAGTAACCCAATGGATAGCCAGTAATATGCCGGAAAACATCAGCTGCCCAAATTGCCCTTTTGTAATTTTGACAAGCGGTTGTTTTTTGTAAAGGAAATATAAAATTAAAATAGCGGATGCAATTAAAACCCGTCCGAGTACGAGCGTATCCGCTTCGCTAGTGGTTAATGCCCCAAAAATGCCGGATGCGCCAAAAAGCACCGCCGTGCCATGTACTTTTAATAATGCTAAATTGTATTTGTTCATTTAGTTGTACATTGATAAGTGATGACTATATTAGATAAACAAAAAAGCGGCAGTTTATTCTGCCGTTTTTATTTTTTCAGTTTCCCTTTATTTTTTCCGTACTCGGTTAAATTACGGTACAAAATAGTGCGGCACGAAATGGCTATCGTTGCCGGTAACTGCTGTGAAATCTTCACGTAATCCCATTCCGCACGCCACATCACCAATGACCCAAGAACCGATAACGGGATACATACCATCAAAATTTGGCAGCTCAAATTTCTGTTGATAAATATAGCCAGAAGTATCATAGAATGCTGAGTGTTCGCTACCTTTAGCGGCAAATTCTATACCATTATTTTTTTCATAATAGAATAGGTTGGCTCCTTCCCGACCAAGCAG
The DNA here is from genome assembly GCF_001999335.1 of Rodentibacter sp. Ppn85. GTDB lineage: Bacteria > Pseudomonadota > Gammaproteobacteria > Enterobacterales > Pasteurellaceae > Rodentibacter. The sequence goes on from NZ_MLHS01000064.1 coordinate 13,162, forward strand.
TGGTTTTTTCACCCAAATTGTATTGCGATCGGTAATATCAAATTTGTTGAAATAAGCCGGTAGTAAATTCGGGTGATTCGGATAGCGTTGCCATAATTTTGCGAGTAATGCTTTGTTACTTAATAACATTTTCCAAGCCGGCTCAATGAAATGCGTATTGGCTGTCGGGATATGTTGGGCAAACTCCGCACCGCTTAACCATTCTAAAGGATAGAGTTTAAAAAGCATTTCAATAGTCGTATCGTTTAAATCAACAAACTCTTTGCTGTCTTTGTTATAGCCGACGTCTTCCACTGCAAGCTGGTGAATATTCCAGCCTGCATTATAGGCAACGTCTGCAAGATAGTCTAAATTGCCCCAGTCTTCCCGCCCGGCTTCTTGCATAGCACTGAAATAGAAATCGCTTTTTCCACTTTGTTGTTTGAGAAAGGTGAAATGTTTGAGCAATTCTTCGTGGATCCAATTAAATTGGTCACGGTGCTGTAAGCCTTCAATTTGCTCCAACCATTGCCATTGCACGACAGCGGCTTCTAGTAAAGAAGTCGGCGTATCGGCATTGTATTCAAACATTTTTAAATTTTCACCGTCATACCCAAAGTCAAAGCGTCCGTATAAGTAGGGCGCTTGTTTATGCCATGAATCTTCGATCAACTGCTTTTGTAAATCGGTGAAACGATAATAGGCATAATCGCCTTGCTTGATTTCATCGGTAACAAAATTTAAACACATTGAGTGAAGTTCATTTGTGGTATCTTCAATGCGATCGATCTCGGCCAGTGTAAATTCGTAGGCGACATTATCCGACCAATAGTGAGAACCGTCGCTGGAAGGTAAATTGTAATAATCAAACCCCACATCTAACAGTTGTTGTACCATATCGGGGCGGGTTGGAAAACCGCTTATGCGTTTCATCTTACCCCCCGCTACTACGGTTTGAATTGCTTGGGCTGCTAAAACCGCCGCGTGAAATTGGTTTGCTGTTCATACTCCCCGCTTTGCCTTTTACCAACACAGGCTTACCCACAGAACGATTGGTTTGAGGTTGGATAACTTGTCCACTAGGGGTGGAGACCGCACGATTGCCCGGATGATAGCTAGGTCCTAAAAAATTACTAATAGCGCGAGCCGCCATATAACCCATCACACCGCCGGCAATGGCTGTGCCTAAAGAGGGATCATTACTTTCTGCATTAGCTGTGGTTTCTCCGGTGGCATTATTTTGCTCACCTTGAGTTTGATTGGCATTTTGCCATTCATTGTTATTTGTATTATCGGTATTTTCACCGTTATTACGTAGCCCTAAACCGGAAAGAGAATTGCCGTTTTGTGTTTGCGTATTTTCGGTTGTTTTATCCGCTTCGCATAATTCAATTCTTTTCCAATCGGCAAGGCAGTCGTCAAGGGAATGATACACATCGCGTTGTACTTCTTCCTCCGAACAACCGCCAAGTAAGGCGACAATAGAGAGTGTAACGAGGATTTGATTTTTCTTTTTCATAATAATAACAGTTCGGTTAAGTGATTGATTTCTAAAGTTGGTAGTAAGCTGGCTGTAGTGAAGTCAGCGATCCGATTATCCGATAAATTAATCCACACCGCTTGGCAACCCGCTTGTATTGCCCCCTGTACGTCCGTTGTTAAGTCATCACCCACGTGTAGAATTTCCTGTGGTGAAACGTTGAAATAATCGGCGGTTTGTAGGAATAAATCTTTGTGGGGTTTCGCTCTGCCATGTTCGCCGCCACGCAGAACCAGCTCAAATTGCGATAAACCGATACGTGAAGGATCAACATTACCATTAGTGATAACACTGAGCTTATAGCGATTTTTTAATTCATTTAATATGTGAAATGTTTCTTGCGGTAAATTAATTTGATGACGCCAATGCAGAAATTCATTCATTGCAAGGGATAAAGTGCGGTCAATTTCTACCGCACTTTTGTTTTGTGCATGTAAAAATTGGCGTAATGCTTCTTTTCGCCACTCTGTTACATCTTCGCTTAATAGCGGATTTTCCTGTGCGATACGATCTTTCCAAGCTAACCATTCCGTTTCAAAGGTAGAGCATTGGGTAAGGGTTTGTGTATATTGTACAAACAGTGAAACCGCGCGGCGAATCACATCACGGTTGTGATAAAGCGTGTCGTCCAAATCAAAGCTGATGACTTTGAAAGGGTGTGGATTACGATAAAATTTCATTTATTTGATGGTTTTCACGCCAAGCCATTGCTCGGCTTTTTCGTTAGTGATTTCTTCCCTTGTCCACATACTCATTAAATCCGGTTGTGGATGTTTGCTACTGTTATAACCGACTAAACGGGCAAAATCAAATACTGCGTGCGGATAACCATTGATTAAGAGTAACGCCAAATAACCTGTTTCATCCCAACAAATTTCTAATTTGCGGGCTTCATGACGATTTGAGGTGGAATCCACATTATAAACGTGTAGTACATCAACGATCGGTTGGGCATTTTGGCGCATATCCAACGCATAAAAATAGCCGGTTTCGCCGTCATCTTCAAACATCACCGCAAGGTGATCATACTGGGTTGAATGAGTGCCGACTTGTTTGGCTTGTCCGAGGAAGAGTTCGTCTTCGAGTGTGAGATGTAACATAATTTTTCCTAATCAAATACTGTTGTCCACGACTTACTATGACGTGCTTGAAAACAAAGTTCAACCTGTGCAGGTGTGTTTTTTGCTTCGTTTAAGGGCGGCAGTTCATCTAAAGCGAAATAATCGGATTGCAAGGTTTCACCGTTTGATTGAAATTCACCGCTTAATTGCTCACACATTTCATTGCAGAAAAGATTTTTCACGGTTTTTTTGGGGAGTGCCGTTTTATAACTTAGCATTTCTGCTGAAATGTCGCGTAAATGTTTGTAACGTTCAATATCGTAGATGTTTTTACAATAAGTAAGACTGTTTTGTGCAATGTTTTGGATTTCAATCGCCCAAGTAAGCCAAGGCTCCGTTAGAAGTGAATAAGGGGTATAGTCATAAAAATACCTTAAAAAACACCGCACTTTTGGGAAAAAGTGCGGTGCGATTTCAGTTTAAATCAACCAAGCATTATGCTTGACCTTTCACCGCTTTTAAACCCGGGAATGTCGCCGGTGTGCCGGCACGTTCTAAGGCTTCTTCAATACGGATTAATTGGTTGTATTTCGCTATGCGGTCGGAACGGCTCATTGAACCGGTTTTGATTTGACCTGCCGCTGTACCCACCGCTAAATCAGCGATCGTTGCATCTTCGGTTTCACCTGAGCGGTGAGAAATGACAGCAGTATAACCTGCATCTTTTGCCATTTTAATTGCCGCTAAAGTTTCAGTTAAAGAACCGATTTGGTTGAATTTAATTAAGATAGAGTTGGCAATGCCTTTTTCGATACCTTCTTTTAAGATTTTTGTATTCGTAACAAATAAATCATCGCCGACTAACTGTACTTTGTCGCCCAATACTTTGGTTTGATATGCAAAACCTTCCCAGTCGGATTCATCTTGACCGTCTTCAACAGAAACGATTGGGTACTCTTTAGTTAATTCTTCAAGGTAGTGAGTGAACTCTTGAGAGGTGAATGAACGACCTTCGCCTTTCATTTCATATTTGCCGGTTTCTTTGTTGTAGAACTCGGAAGACGCACAGTCCATCGCTAGGGTAACATCTTTACCTAATACGTAACCGGCTTTTTCTACCGCTTCTTTGATACAAGCCAAAGCGTCTGCGTTAGAGGCAAGATTTGGTGCAAAACCACCTTCATCACCAACTGCCGTACTCATACCTTTTGCTTTTAATACTTTAGCAAGATTATGGAATACTTCCGCACCGATACGAAGTGCTTCACGTAATGTTTTTGCTCCAACCGGTTGGATCATAAACTCTTGGATATCTACGTTGTTATCCGCATGCTCACCACCGTTGATGATGTTCATCATCGGTAATGGCATAGAATATACGCCCGGAGTGCCGTTAAGTTCGGCAATATAAGCATAAAGCGGTAAGCCTTTAGCTGCCGCCGCCGCTTTTGCATTTGCTAAAGAAACCGCTAAGATTGCGTTTGCGCCGAAGTTGGATTTATTGTCCGTGCCGTCTAAATCGATCATGATTTGGTCGATTTCAGCTTGGTTTGAGGCATTTTTACCCACTAATGCTTCAGCAATAGGTCCATTTACTGCCGCAACCGCTTTTAATACACCTTTACCCAGGAAACGTGATTTATCGCCATCGCGTAATTCCAATGCTTCACGTGAACCGGTCGACGCACCTGATGGAGCAGCCGCTAAACCAACGAAACCGCCTTCTAAATGAACTTCGGCTTCAACAGTTGGGTTACCACGTGAGTCAATGATTTCACGTCCAATTACTTTAACGATTTTTGCCATTTTAGTTTTCCTCTTTAAGTTAATAAAAATATGTATTAGACAAGCCTAAACAACTCTCCATGATAAAGCTATTTTAGTGTTTTGTCTCGCAAAAAATGCAATTGCTATGATCTTTATTCGGATGATAAGCGTTGATTTTTCGTTAATTGCCACGCTATATCATCGTTCCCCCTAAACTTATAGGTTCAATATGAAACGGTTTATTAT
>NZ_MLHS01000065.1 GCF_001999335.1 Rodentibacter sp. Ppn85
GTGGATTTGAAAAATCCACGCACGTAGTTATGTATCTTTGTGCGTGAACTTTTGGTTCTCACACCCTACCTCGCTTATACCAGATGGCGCGGAGGTTTTCGTCGTTATCATCAGCGCAAACATACCCAAGGCGGTGCATTGAAACGGGTTGATGAACAACACAAAGATATGGGCATTTTTGTTCAGCTTGAAAACACACAGCCGGCGACTTATCAACACTATCAAAATGGTAAATCCCGTGGGGATTGGGCGTTGTTGAAGGAGCGGGCATTAACATTCTTAAATGATGAAAAGAAAGCACGCAGTGATTTAAAACGCATTCCCGATCATGAGTTTTATGTTGCATTGGCAAATCAAGATATAAAAGGGATGAAAGAGGCGTTATCGACATTATTGGAAATTAAATTTGCGAAACGTGCTGCAAGGGATACACTTTTGCATTTTGATTTTTATTTGCAGCCACAAGTCTTAATGTATGCCAAAATTGCCGCTATACATGGTTTTGATTTAGATATTGATAGCCCGATAGCGCCAAAAGAATTGATTGATATAAATCCACTATCGGAATATGAAATACCTTATGACTTTATGAAACAATTTAATTTTGATGCTCCTCATCAGGTTTGGGTAAATTATGTGAATCAGAAAATGGAAGAAGCTAAGCAGAAAAAAGCCGAGAGTAAAAAAGGATTTTGGGCTTCATTGTTTGGTCGGTAATTGAAAATAAAGTGCGGTCAATTTTCGAAATGTTTGAAATAATATACGGAGACGGAGCGTTTTGCGGGTTATAACCGTAAACTGAATAGTCAAAACGCGGATTCGGTGAGTCACCAAGGGGCAATGATAGCGAGCCTCAACAAGCATCTCAATATCAATGCCGGCGGAGATTATCAGCAAACGGCAGGGCAATTACTGGCGAAACAACAGCTTAGCCTTCAAGCGGCCAATATCACCTTTGACACGGCAATCAACCGCCAAGAGTCGGACAGTCATCAGAGCGATTTAAAAATCGGTCAGTTTACCCGAGTGAGTTCACCGTTGATAGATTTGATTCAAACCGTGGAAAGTGCGGTCAAAAATAAGGATGCATCCGATAGAGTGAAAGCGGCACAGGCGCTGGGTTTGGCGGCGAAGGGCTACACGGCTTTCACGGAAGCGGCGGCAGGCGGCGCGTTAATTCGAGTGGAAAGCGGGTCGGGTTTCTCGCATAAACGAGAGACGACGGACGCAATGCGCGAATTCAGTTTGGGTAACAGTGTGAATGCCAACGCTATGCTACTAAAGAATAGTAAGAATATTAATCGGGATTTATATTTTCCTGTAACAACAATAATGAAATTTATGAGTGCTCCTGGAGGAAAAGAAACCATATTTTGTTTTTATAAACCGATACCGAGCCGTATACCGTGAAGATGAGCGAGAAACGAAAGAAGAGTTTATCTCTAAATATAATACTTGAAAATTTAGATAAGAGGGAGTGTTACTGAATTTTTATTGTACAAGTAATTTAAACATTGGGGTTATACCCTATAACTAGATTAAACTCCATTTAACTAATTGTTTAAAAATAAAATTAGGTCATTACGATCTTGAAACAGATGGGGTAATGAAATTGTTCCCTTACAGTAAACCAAACAAACGGCTTACGGTCTTTATTGCCCGCAACAGGTTATTACAGCTAAACAGGTGCTATTGTTTATGAATTATTGAAAAAACTTATTTTAATCATGAGATCATGTATGTTATTTATCTCCTAATTCATCCAATACATTTTCTTTTGCCGCATTTAAATATTGAATCATTGACCAAACCGTTAGAATAACCGCTACGTAAAGTAAGATGATTGCCAAAATCTCCATATAAATATTGTAGCGCCACAATAAACCGCCTAGCGCAAGCATTTGAGAGGTGGTTTTTACTTTGCCTAACCAAGAAACCGCCACTTTATTGCGTTCGCCTAATTCAGCCATCCATTCACGTAATGCAGAAATAATAATCTCACGAGAGATCATAATAATTGCCGGAATGGTGATCCAAAAAGTATGTTGATATTCTACAATGAGGACAAGTGCGGCAACTACCATGACTTTATCCGCGACCGGATCTAAAAATGCACCAAAACGGGTGGTTTGTTTCCATTTACGTGCTAGATAGCCATCGAGCCAATCCGTTACACTGGCAATAAAGAAAATAAGCGTTGTAATAAAGGGCGCTGATTCAATCGGTAAGTAAAACGTGATCACAAAAAAAGGGATCAGAATGACTCGAAAAATCGTCAGGAAAATAGGAATATTAAATTTCATAGAAAATTAACCGCGCTTTGGTTATAGATATCGCTATTCTAAAGGATCTCTAAATATAAAAAAAGCCACATTATGTGGCTTTATTATAAAGGTTTAGTAAAGATTATAGTTTGTCAGCATTTTGTTTTAAATATTTAGCAACACCTTCAGGGCTGTCTTTCATGCCTTCTTTACCTTTTTCCCATTGTGCAGGACAAACATCACCGTGTTCTTCGTGGAATTGTAGCGCATCAACCATACGTAACATTTCATCAATATTACGACCTAACGGAAGATCATTAACAATTTGGTGGCGAACTATGCCGTTTTTATCAATTAAGAATGAAGCACGCAATGCCACGCCTTCGATCGGATGTTCAATACCGTATGCTTGGGCGATTTCGTGTTTGATGTCAGCCGCTAATGCATACTGAACCGGGCCGATACCGCCGTTTTCCGTCGGAGTATTACGCCATGCGTTGTGGGTAAATTCGGAGTCAATTGATACGCCAACAACTTCAACGCCACGTTTTTTAAATTCTTCATAACGGTGATCGAATGCAATTAATTCGGACGGGCACACGAAAGTGAAGTCTAACGGGTAGAAAAAAATAACGGCAGCTTTGCCTTCGATATGTTTTTTGAAATTAAAGTTATTAACGATTTCACCGTTGCCTAAAACTGCAGATGAAGTAAAATCCGGTGCTTGACGAGTTACTAATACCATAGTCATAATTCCTATATTAGAGTGAATAAAAATTTTCTGATAGAAAAATGCGTTTAATATTCTATAAAATTTGACCGCACTTTTACAGCTGTTTTTTTCCATCACATTGTTCTTATTGTCTAAGTAAAGGTGAAATTTATGTCAAAAAATGATTTATTATCTACAACATTTGTCCATGCCGGACGAAATAAACGATTCTCTCAGGGAGCGGTAAACCCCGTTATTCAACGTGCGTCATCCTTGGTTTTTGAAACGATAGCGGATAAAAAATACTGTACGAAAAATCGCTATAAAGGTGAATTATTTTATGGGCGTCGCGGCACGTTAACCCACTTTGCTTTACAAGATTTAATGTGTGAAATAGAGGGCGGAGCCGGTTGTTATCTTTATCCTTGCGGTGCTGCTGCAGTGACGAATGCCATTTTATCTTTTGTGAAAAGCGGTGATCATATTTTGATGAGTGGCGCAGCTTATGAACCGACACAAGATTTCTGCAATATTATTTTGAAAAAAATGCAGATTGATACGACTTATTATGATCCTTTAATCGGTGAGAGTATTGATCAATTAATTCAACCGAATACCAAAGTTCTTTTTTTAGAATCACCAAGTTCTATTACGATGGAGATACCGGATATTCCTTCTATCGTAAAAGCAGCCCGTGCGATAAATCCTGAAATTGTGATAATGATTGATAATACCTGGGCGGCAGGCGTGTTATTTAAAGCATTGGAGCATGGGATTGATATTTCTATTCAAGCCGGGACTAAATACTTAGTAGGACATTCGGATGTGATGATTGGCACTGTTGTCGCAAATGACCGCACTTGGGAGCAATTGCGTGAACATTCCTATTTGATGGGACAGATGGCGGATGCGGATTCGGCTTATACTACCGCTAGGGGCATTCGCACCTTAGCGGTACGTTTAGCACAACACCATAAAAGCAGTGTTAAAGTGGCAAAATGGTTGAGTGAGCAACCTCAAGTGAAAGCCGTGTATCATCCTGCTTTGCCAAGTTGTCCCGGACATGAGTTTTTTCAGCGTGATTTTAGCGGGGCAAGCGGGTTGTTTTCTTTTGAATTAAATCAACGTCTAACCGATGTGCAAGTTTCAAAATTGATGGATCATTTCAAACTCTTTACTATGGCGTATTCATGGGGGGGCTTTGAATCGTTAATTTTATGTCATCAACCGGAGGAAATTGTCAGAATTCGCCCGAATATCAAACGAAGACTGAGCGGGTCGTTGATTCGTGTACATATCGGTTTTGAGAATGTTGATGAACTTATCGCCGATTTAAAAGCCGGATTTGAACGAATTTCTTAATCTCTTTTCTCATTATTCAAAGGGCTTAATAGAATAAGCCCTTGTTTACTCATTCTTTGAGTTGATCTATCATACTTTCCGTTTTTTAATATAAAAGAGGGCACAATGAAACATATTCATATCTTAGGCATTTGTGGCACATTTATGGGTGGTGTGGCAATGATCGCCAAGCAAATGGGTTATAAAGTTACCGGTTCGGATACGAATGTTTATCCGCCTATGAGCACCTTTTTACAAGAACAAAACATTGACATTATTCCGAATTATGATGTTGACCAACTCCAACCGGCACCGGATATGGTGATTATTGGAAATGCGCTAAAACGCGGAAATCCTTGCATAGAGTATGTGTTGGAAAACAGCTTGCCTTATACTTCCGGGCCGCAATGGTTGCATGATAATTTATTAAGAAATCGATGGGTTTTGGCAGTTTCCGGTACGCATGGCAAAACCACGACAACCGGTATGCTGATTTGGATCTTGGAACGAAACGGTTTGAAACCCGGCTTTTTAATTGGCGGAATTGCCGGTAATTTCGGCACTTCCGCTCGTTTGGGGGAAAGCAATTTCTTCGTTATTGAAGCTGATGAGTACGATACTGCATTTTTTGATAAACGATCTAAGTTTGTTCATTACAATCCTAAAACCTTAATTATTAATAACATCAGTTTTGATCATGCGGATATTTTTGATGATCTGAAAGCGATTCAACGCCAGTTCCATCACATGATTCGTACTATTCCGGCAAGTGGGCGTGTCCTTTCCTTTATCAATGAACAAAGCGTAAAAGAGACTTTAGCCATGGGTTGTTGGTCCGAACAACAATTTATCGGGGAAGATAAAGAATGGTTTGCGGAGCGTATCACAACGGATGCATCTCATTTTTCTGTATTCCATGATGGTGAAAAAGTGGCTGAGGTGAAATGGAATGTAGTAGGTGTACATAATATGCATAATGCATTAATGGCGATTGCTGCCGCCTATCATATAGGTGTACCGGTGGAAAAATCCTGTGAAGCCTTAGGTTCTTTTGTTAATGCAAAACGTCGTTTGGAAATAAAAGGCGAAGTAAATGGTGTCACGGTTTATGATGATTTCGCCCATCATCCGGAAGCCATTCTCGCAACCTTGACCGCTTTGCGCGACAAAGTTGGGGGAGGTGTTCGGATTCTCGCCGTATTGGAACCTCGTTCGAATACTATGAAAATGGGCGTGCATAAAGATGAAATTGCACCGGCATTAGGCAGAGCGGATGTAGTTTTTATGTTACAGCCGGATAATATCCCTTGGGAAGTGGCTGAAATTGCCGCACAGTGCGTACAACCGGCATATTGGACGGCAAATCTTGATAAATTAGTTGATATGATCATTGCGGAAGCACAACCTACGGATCATATTTTAGTCATGTCAAATGGAAGTTTTGGTGGCATTCATCAAAAGATTTTAGATAAACTAAAATAATTTTTTAATTAAAGTGCGGTTAGAAAATGAAATTTTTTTCTGACCGCACTTTTGTTTTATTGCTTGATTAGAAAGGAGGAAAAATGGCTGATCCGCATATTCAATCCCCGATGGATATTTGGGATAGCATCACGGTGATTATTTATCGAACAGGGTTTATTATCGCCGCTTTTAGTATTTTATTATTGACTTGGTTTCCAAATTCGGCAGAAATCACAATTTTAATTGCAGCGATTTGCTGTGCTTCATCTTTGCATATTTATCTCAAACATTTTCGTTTAACTTTTCAATTTGCCACTTGGTTAGGCTTAGTCTGCTATATTTTAGATTGGCACGAATTGGCATTAGGCGGTGCATTAGTCACTTTGGGGGGGCTTTGTTTTAAAGAATATTTTTGTTTCCGAGTACCGTTATTAAATTTACAGCCTATTTTTGTGGCAATATTATGGTTCGTTTGGGTATTTGAAGGCGGAATAATAACTCGAATTTTATCGATTATTGTTGGTGTGCTGATGTTACTCCTCGCGATACAAAAATGCCGAATGCCACTGCATTTTGATATTGGAGATAAAACAAAATATCAGGTTTAAAATAAAAAAAGAGCGGTCAATTTTACCGCTCTTTTACCATTTCTTCGGTATTATGTAGCAAATGCACAATCTAAAGAAAATGTAGGGATGCCACGCTGGCGTCCGTAATTTTAAAAGATTGTATGGCGGACGCCAGCGTGGCGTCCCTACTGATGAAATAAAATTTAAGTTTGTGCAAACTGCACATAATACTGCATTTCTTACGAGTGTAGATGGTTCACTACCATTAAGAAAACTTTTAATAGCGAGGCATTGATCAAATCAATAAAGAACGCTCCCACCATTGGTACAATTAAAAAGGCTTTATGAGACGCACCGAAACGGCTGGTGATCGCTTGCATATTCGCAACCGCAGTAGGTGTTGCACCTAAACCAAAACCACAGTGTCCCGCGCTGAGTACAATCGCATCATAATCTTTACCCATCGCACGATAAGTGACATAAATGGCGAAAAATGCCATGAAAGCAACTTGAATAGCTAGGATAATTAATACGTCCGTAGCAAGACCGGCTAATTCCCAAAGTTTTAATGACATCAATGCAATGGCTAAGAAAATGGATAAACTTACGCTACCTAATACATCAATGGCAGAATCCGCTACACGGAATTTAAAAATATGTGCTAATACATTACGAATGATAACGCCGGTAAACAAGCACCAAACGAAAGTTGGCAATTGTAATGCCGTACCTTTTGTAATACCGTCTAGATATTGACCGATTAACAAACAGAAAGACATCATTGTAATAGTCTCAATAATAGAACGTGCATTGACTTTACGTTGGTAGGTTGGGTGTTCAAAAGCTTCCTGTACATCATCAACTTCATCATTTTCTGGGTTTTCCCCTTGTTTTTGACGATTTAATAAGAAACGTGCCACTGGGCCGCCAATAATCCCTCCAAAAACCAGACCGAATGTCGCACAAGCCATGGCGATTTCTGTTGCTGCCGGCAAGTTAAATTCTTTAATGAAAGTTTCAGCCCAAGCCGCACCGGTACCATGACCCCCGGTTAAAGTTACGGATCCTGCTAATAAACCATAGGCAGGATCAATTCCTAAAATCTGAGTGCCGGCAACGCCAATCACATTTTGGAAGAAAATTAATGCAGCTGCAATAAATAGGAAAATAATGAGTGGTTTACCGCCCTTAATTAAACGGGCAAAGTTTGCACTTAAACCGATTGATGAAAAGAAAACCAACATCATTGTGGTTTGTAAGCTTTTTTCAAAAGTAAATGAAGTACCGTTCACTTGATGCAAAATTGACAGTGCGATAGCGACAATAAAACCGCCGACAACCGGTTCGGGAATGTTAAAGTTTTTAAGTATGCTAATGCGTTTTACTAAAAAATAGCCTAATAACAAAACAAGGCTGGCGAGTGTGAGTGTTTGATAAGTATCAAATACAATATTCACGAAATATCCTCCTATAGCTAGTTTCGGAAAATTTATATGTTATGTTTAGGTTCGACGACCAGAATATCTACATTACTATGTAAACCACGGGGTAGTTGTGAGCCCTTTCTGCCACGCTCCGCCCGGAATTTTTGTAGCTCCTCCGGCTTTAATGTAATTTTTCGTTTGCCGGAGTGGAATTCAAGAGCGGCTTGATCTGAAATGAGCAATAATTTCACTAATAATTCGCTACGATCTTTTGCATTAGCAGCGGAAATATTGACAATTTTATTGCCTTTACCTTTTGATAATACCGGTAAATCTTGTACCGGGAAAATTAACATTCTGCCGGTTGAAGTCAAGGCAAGGAGAAGTGCGGTTGAATCCGACAGAATTTTTGGCGCCAACACTTTGGCATTTTCCGGTAAAGAAATCAAGGCTTTTCCTGCTTTGTTACGTGCAATTAAATCTTCAAATTTACAAATAAAGCCATAGCCCGCATCAGATGACATTAATAATTCCTGCTGTTCCGCTTCCATAACGACATGCTCAATAGTGGCGCCGGCAGGCAGTGTTAATCTACCTGTGAGTGGTTCACCCTGTGAACGGGCTGAAGGTAGGGTGAGCGGATCAATGGCATAGCTGCGCCCGGTGTTGTCAATAAATACGGCAGTTTGATTGCTCTTACCGCAAGCGTGTGCACGATAACCGTCACCTGCTTTATAGTTCAATGCTTTTGGATCAATATCATGCCCTTTTGCACAACGTACCCAGCCCATTTCTGATAAAATGACGGTAACCGGTTCTGCCGGTGTCATCTCGCTTTCTGAAATGGCTTTTGCTTCTTCGCGTTCTACTAATTGCGACATCCGTGGGCTGGCATATTTTTTCGCATCTTCTTGGATTTCTTTTTTGATGAGCGTATTTAGACGACGTTCCGATCCTAAAATCGTTTCTAAATTTGACCGCTCTTTTTCTAATTCATCTTGTTCTGCGCGGAGCTGATGTTCTTCTAATTTTGCTAAATGACGCAAGCGTAAGTTTAAAATTGCATCGGCTTGTTTATCGCTTAATTTGAAACGTACCATGAGCTCCGCTTTTGGATCATCTTCATGGCGAATAATTTCAATCACCTCATCAATATTCAAAAATGCGATCATTAAGCCTTCTAAAATATGCAAGCGGGAAAGCACTTTATCCAAACGATATTGCAAACGACGAGTGACGGTAGTTCGGCGGAAATTAAGCCACTCATTGAGAATTTGTAGTAATCCTTTCACCGCCGGTTTATGATCAAGTCCGATCATATTCATATTTACACGATAGCTTTTTTCAAGATCGGTGGTGGCGAATAAATGTGCCATTAGGGCATCGGTATCTACACGATTGGAACGGGGTACTATTACAATGCGGATTGGATTTTCGTGGTCGGCTTCATCACGAATATCCTCCACCATTGGCAATTTTTTCGCTGTCATTTGATCGGCGATTTGGGCAATGATTTTAGAGGGGGAAGATTGATGGGGGAGTGCGGAAATAATGATTTCCCCCTCTTCTTTTTTCCATGTTGCCCGCATTTTGATTGAGCCGCGACCTTGTTCGTAAATTTTACGAATCTCTGCTTTTGGTGAAATAATTTCCGCTTCCGTTGGAAAATCCGGCCCTTGCACGATGTTTAATAGGTCATCAAGATCGGCTTTAGGATTATCAAGTAATAAAACCGCGGCATCGGTAATTTCATTAATATTATGAGGGGGAATATCCGTTGCCATTCCTACCGCAATCCCTGTTGTACCGTTTAGTAAGATATGCGGTAAACGAGCCGGTAAATATTGCGGTTCTTCTAAAGTGCCGTCAAAGTTTGGTTGATAATTCACTGTGCCTTGCCCAAGCTCGGAAAGTAAAATTTCAGAAATTTTAGACAGGCGTGATTCCGTATAACGCATTGCCGCAAAAGATTTAGGATCATCCGGCGCGCCCCAGTTACCTTGACCGTCCACTAACGGATAACGGTAAGAAAAGGGTTGAGCCATCAATACCATCGCTTCATAGCAAGCAGAATCCCCATGAGGATGGAACTTACCCAATACATCACCCACGGTACGTGCGGATTTTTTGTATTTTGCGCTGGCATTTAAGCCAAGCTCCGACATGGCATAGATAATACGGCGTTGAACGGGTTTTAAGCCGTCACCGATAAAAGGTAACGCACGATCCATAATGACGTACATGGAATAATTGAGATAGGCACTTTCAGTAAAAGTGCGGAGCGGCATTTGCTCAATGCCTTCGTAGTTAATATTTGTGGTCATAGTTTTTTGTATTTTATCGGGCGTATAACGCCTTGAGTGTTATTTACATTGAATATTGTTGTTACAACTTATTTTCCTTTCTTGCATTTAGGTGCAAGGCGGAAAGAGCAAAAATGCGGTCAATTTTTTATCTGTTTTGGTGATTTTCCATATTTATTTTCGTCCGATTCGCCTTCTTGAAATAACAGTTTTAAGATTAAAAAGACTTCATAAAGTAAAAAAGGTAGAAGAATGTAAAACCCATAATCTCCCCCCGGAAATGAAATCGCCGTGCCGAAATAGAGAAATATCGCAAGACGAATAAAGCCGATTAAAATCAAAAAAACAGGAAAGAGTAAATAAAGAATCCAATATTTTGATTTATTCAAATCTTGTAATCGTCTTCCTATAACGGAAAACAACGGAATCAAACTGATAAGAAGATAAACAATTGCAAGGGTATGCAACGAAAATAAAAGTTCTTTAATAATATAATGCTTTTCTTTGCTCATTGAGAAAAAATCGATATGTAAAAAATCCGAATAGGAATAAATATATTCTTTAGTCAGCATCTCGATTGTTTGCAAACCGGCTGTGATGATAAGTGTGATAAGTAAGAAAGAGCCAAACTCCAAGCGTCTTGCCCTACCTTGATAGTTGAATTTTTTCTGCCAACAACTTAAAAAGTAAGAGATGATAGTATCCATAACATTTTTTCTTAGGTTTGCCAAAAATGATTAAAAATTTGACCGCACTTTATTCGTCCTTTCGGTTATTTCTTGGGCACACCATTTGTCATATCGACGTGATTGTGTTCCATCATCCCTTTGTGGCTATCGATTTCATAGGGCACAGGTTGCGGTTTTTGTGGATTAGGATCGTTTTTAATTGGTTCATCTTTTAATTTACCGGAATAAATTGACGGATTTTTTTCTCCCGTTACCACAATTTGTCCCATTGTTCCCTTGTTAGCGGCACGAAACATAGAATGATCCATAAAAACATAAGTGCCGGGCACATCAATCTGGGTTTCGACAATGGTCGCACCACCGGACGGAATCAGTGTAGTTTGTACATTGTGGTTAATTAACGTACCGCCTTCCACATACACATTGTCAAAGACGGCGCCGATTAAATGGAATGATGAAATCAAATTAGGACCGGCATTACCGACAAATAAACGAATTGTTTCACCGGTTTTGGCTTTGAGTGCATTTTCTCCCATCATTGCACCGACTTTGCCGTTGAATAGCACATAATCGGGACGTTCATCAATGGCTTTTGTCATACTGAACGGTTGTAAACCGGGTTCGCCAAATCTTCCTTTTGTATAAAATTCACTTTGCATAATGTAAAATTCACGATCGACTTTCGGTAACCCTTCTTTCGGTTCAACTAAAATTAAGCCGTACATACCTTTGGCAAGATGAATCGCCACCGGTTGGCTGCCGCAATGATATAAATAAATACCTGAGCGCAATGCTTTAAATTGAAAGGTGCCGGTTCTGGTTGGCGCAGTTTCACTCGCGATAGCTCCGCCCATGGGTACGGCTGCTGCGTGAAAATCAATACTATGGGACATCATTGAACTGGCTGAGTTGGAAAGTTGTACTTCCACTAGATCCCCTTCCCGTACCCGAATAAATGGGGCGGGCACATTGCCATTGAATGTCCAAAATTTATACTGTACTCCTTCCATTAACGCCATAATTTTTTCAAGTGCGGTCAGTTTTACCACCACTTTTGCCGGATAATTACGATCAACAGGTTTTGGTACCTGTGGGGCAAGTGTGATTTCTGCCTCAATTTCAGGTAACTCTGCAAGCCTTTTTTCTGTGGGATTATCTTCCGCTTGAGCCGGAACTTGAATGAATCCTGCACCGAGAGTCAATGTGGCGATACTTAATGTTGTATTTTTAAGAAAATCACGGCGTTGTTCGTTCATTTTTTCTACCTGTAATACTATTTTAAACCGCTAAATCTACTTGATCGCCTTTGGTTTGTAGCCAATTTTTGCGATCTTCTGAGCGTTTTTTCGCTAAAAGCATATCCATTAATTCAAGAGTTTCGATGCCTTGTTCATCATTGGATTGATAGGTTAATTGCACCAAACGGCGGGTATTCGGATCCATAGTGGTTTCCCGTAATTGAGAAGGATTCATTTCGCCTAACCCTTTAAAACGCTGCACGTTTGGCTTACCTTTTTTATTTTTCAAGCGATCTAAAATTGCCTCTTTTTCGCTTTCATCCAAGGCATAGAACACTTCTTTGTTTAAATCAATGCGGTAAAGTGGCGGCATTGCCACATAAACATGTCCGTTTTGCACTAATTTCGGGAAATGGCGTAAGAACAACGCGCAGAGTAGGGTAGCAATGTGTAAACCGTCCGAGTCCGCATCGGCGAGGATACAAACTTTGCCGTAGCGTAATTGGGATAAGTCATCACTGTCCGGATCGATCCCTAATGCAACGGCAATATCGTGAATTTCGGTAGAACCGAGCACTTGTTCCGGTGAAACCTCCCACGTGTTTAAAATTTTTCCACGCAATGGCAAAATTGCCTGATATTCACGATCTCGGGCTTGTTTGGCGGAGCCGCCCGCAGAATCGCCTTCCACTAAAAAAAGCTCGGTTTTTTCCAGATCTTGTGAGCCGCAATCCGCTAATTTGCCCGGTAATGCCGGGCCGCTAACGAGTTTCTTCCGTACTACTTTTTTGGCGGCACGCAAACGGCGTTGAGCGGAACTTATCGCCATTTCTGCAAGCTTTTCCGCATCTTGTACATTTTGGTTAAGCCATAGGCTGAATGAATCTTTTAAAACACCGCTGACAAAGACCGCACTTTGGCGCGACGACAGGCGCTCTTTGGTTTGACCGGCAAATTGGGCATCTTGCATTTTTAAAGAAAGGATATAAGCACAGCGATCCCAAATATCATCGGCGGTGAGTTTTACGCCGCGAGGGAGTAAATTGCGGAATTCGCAGAATTCCCGTATCGCATCCAATAAGCCTTGACGCAAACCATTGACATGAGTCCCTCCTTGAATGGTGGGAATTAAGTTTACATAGCTTTCGCCGATGAGTTCCCCACCTTGTGGTAGCCATAACAATGCCCAACTTACGGCTTCGTTTGTGCCTTTAAATTCACCGACAAAGGGTTTTTCCGGCAAGGTTTCTTTACCGTTAACGGCTTCAATGAGATAGTCGGATAAGCCGTCTTCATACAACCATACATCTTGCGTGTTGTTGACTTTATCAATAAATTTAATTTCAAGCCCGGAGCAGAGAACCGCCTTGGCACGCAATAAATGGCGCAGGCGGCTGACGGAAAATTTTGCACTGTCGAAATATTTCGGATTGGGTTTGAAGTGAACCGTGGTGCCGGTCGTGCGTCTGCCGCAAGTGCCGAGCACCTCAAGTTCTTCCACTTTTACGCCGTTTTCAAAGGCGATTTTATACACTTCGCCATTGCGTTTTACTTGAATATCGACCCGTTCGGAAAGAGCGTTGACTACGGAAATTCCCACACCGTGTAAGCCACCGGCAAATTCATAGTTTTTATTGGAAAATTTACCGCCCGCATGGAGTTTGGTTAAGATCACCTCCACACCGGAGACCCCTTCTGTGGGATGAATATCTACAGGCATTCCCCGACCGTTATCAATCACTTCGAGAGATTGATCGGTGTGTAAAATTACTTCAATTTTTGTCGCAAAACCGGCAAGGGCTTCGTCCACACTATTATCAATTACCTCTTGTGCCAAGTGGTTTGGGCGGGTGGTGTCGGTGTACATACCGGGGCGAATTTGCACTGGTTCGAGATCTTTTAAAACCGTAATTTCTTGAGCTGAATACTGAGTTGCCATTTTTTAGGTTATGTATTAAATAGAAAAAATTGCGAGAGAGTGTATCAAAAAGTGCGGTTATTTTCGATCGCACTTTTTAGTTATACAAACTGGGATCACTTTCATTCGGGCGTGTTTTAAAACGGCGATGTAGCCACATATATTGTTCTATACCTTTGAGAATTTCTTTTTCTACCAGGCGATTCATTCGTGTAGCAATGCTCGTTTCATCCTCTAAATCCGTGAAATCCACTGCTGGTGAAATGCTCACCGTATAGCCGGAACCGTCTCGATTGCGAAGCGGCGCAAAGGGGATAATTTTGCTTTTCGGAGAGGATTTTAATAAATAGTAGCTGCCGGTGGTGGTACAAACATCGGGTACGGCAAAAAACGGCACAAACACCGCATTTTTTCGCCCATAATCGTGATCGGGCGCATACCAGATAGTTTCCCCGTGACGTAAAGCTTTAATCATGCCGCGCAGATCTTTGCGATCCAACATATCCTTATTAGAACGCAAGCGTCCTTGTGTTTGTAACCAGTCCAAAAGCGGGTCGTCATTCGGACGATAGACGCCTAATCCGGGGTGATGTAAACCCACAATACGTGCACCGAGTTCTAATGTGAGAAAATGTACTCCCACAAAAATAATGCCGTCCTGTTGATGATCTTTTAGATGATGTAGCCCTTCAATTTTTGACCATTTTTTTATGCGGGCATCAGACCAAAACCATGCCATACCGGTTTCAATAATTGCCATGCCTACGGCACGCAAATTTTCTTGTAATAGGATTTCCCGCTCATTTTCCGGCATATCGGGAAAGCAAAGTTCAAGATTGCGACGGGCAATAGCGGCACGGCGTTTGCCTATTTTTAACCGGGAAAAAAGCCAACCCAAGCCATTACCGATGTGGCGTAAAATCGGATAGGGTAGGAGTAAAAGGGTACGCCAAAGGGCAAATCCAAGCCAGAATACCCAATACTTAGGCGCAAGAAAAGCACGTTGAAACGTAGGGAGTTTGTTATTTTTCATTATCATTCTCCGTAAAATTGCGTGGTAGTTTAACGCAAAAATGACTTGTGGTAAAATCACGCCAATTTTTTAAGTCGGGTTTAAGAGAAAACAAAATGGCTCAATATTTATCAGAATTTAAACAGGCAAAGGTCCTTGTATTAGGTGATGTAATGCTTGATCGTTATTGGTTTGGGGCAACCAACCGAATTTCACCTGAGGCACCGGTGCCGGTGGTGCGTGTGCAAGAAAATGAAGAGCGTGCCGGTGGGGCTGCAAATGTGGCGATGAATATTGCTTCACTGAATGTACCGGTTCAATTGATGGGATTGATTGGGCAAGATGAGACCGGCACGGCATTGTCCAATTTGCTGAAAGGTCAACATATTGATTGTAATTTTGTGGCATTAAGTAGCCATCCGACGATTACCAAATTGCGTATTTTATCCCGTCATCAGCAGCTTTTACGCCTTGATTTTGAAGAAGATTTTAATAATGTAGATTGTCAGGATTTACTTTCTAAACTGGAAAGTGCGGTTAAAAATTACGGTGCCTTAGTGCTTTCCGATTATGGCAAAGGTACGTTAAAAGAAGTGCAAAAAATGATTCGGATTGCACGTAAAGCTAATGTGCTGGTGTTAATTGATCCAAAAGGCTCTGATTTTGAGCGTTATCGTGGGGCGACTTTGCTCACACCGAATATGGCAGAGTTTGAAGCGGTGGTGGGTAAATGCAACACGGAAGAAGAAATCATTGAAAAAGGCTTGAAATTGATTTCAGACATAGAATTGACCGCACTTTTGGTCACCCGTTCCGAAAAAGGAATGACCTTGCTTCGCCCAAATCAAGCCGCTTATCATTTACCTACAGTGGCGAAAGAAGTCTTTGACGTAACAGGGGCGGGCGATACGGTGATTAGTGTGTTAGCGACGGCACTGGCGGATGGTCGTTCTTTTGAGGAGGCCTGTTATTTAGCGAACGTTGCCGCGGGCATTGTAGTGGGTAAATTAGGTACTTCAACGGTTTCTAAGGTAGAACTTGAAAATGCGATTCACGCCCGCCCGGAAACCGGTTTCGGTATTATGACTGAAACGCAACTCAAGGAGGTGGTCGCACAAGCGAAAGCCCGTGGCGAAAGAATTGTGATGACGAACGGTTGCTTTGATATTTTGCATCCAGGACATGTGTCTTATCTTGAAAATGCCCGTAAATTAGGTGATCGTTTAATTGTTGCGGTAAACAGCGATGAATCTGTAAAACGATTAAAAGGCGAAAACCGCCCAATTAATCATCTTGAAACCCGTATGGCTGTGTTGGCAGGGTTATCCTCAGTAGATTGGCTTGTTCCTTTTACTGAAGACACGCCACAACGGTTAATTGGTGAAATATTACCGGATTTATTAGTGAAAGGGGGTGATTATAAACCAGAAGAGATTGCCGGCAGCCAAGAAGTGTGGGCAAATGGTGGAGACGTGAAAGTGCTCAACTTCGAAAACGGTTGCTCTACCACTAATGTAATTGAGAAAATTAAAGCATTGAAGGATTAAGTGGTATAGAGAAGGTTGGGATATAAATAATCCAACCTTTTATTCATTATAAATGAAATTTCTCAATCTCTTTTTCGCTACTTTTTACAAAGAAATAAATCATCCCTCCAATCACAAAAGTGAAGCCTAACGAAACGATCCAATAACCGGGGCCGAAAGCTGTAGGATTGATAGTCATATAAACAAGAGAGCCAATTGTGCATAAAATTACGCCAATACGTAATCCCCACTGAATTGCTTGATTCTGTTTTTCCTGTAAGAAATGCTGCATAAATAACATCATTATCATAATAGCAGGAAATAGAATTAAACTCACATCTAAGTGTAACATTCTGAAGGCGAAACCAAAATCAGCTAAAGGTACATCATTTGATGAACTGTATAAGTTAGCTTGATATTCTTGTAAAAATCCCATGCCTGCAACGGTGATAATAATACAACTCCAAGTTAATAATAATCCACCTAAAGTATATTTGGCCGTTTGACTTAAAGTTTCATTATTTATTCTTTTGCCAAATAATATTGCAAGAATCATGAATAATCCTCCGAAGAGAAATAATGTTCCAATCACAAAATCGACAAGATCAATGCCTGCTACACTTTGTCCTCGTGCAGCATAGAAACCTTTTTCTGTAAAAATATGTGGAATTTGCCAATTTACACCGGCAAAACCTGCTACTACGAGTATAATTGTCATTAAAATTAATCCAATGGTTGCCATATATTCACTGCTGATTTTGAGTGTTTTAGCTATACCGGTTAGATTTTTACTATACTTCCAGCTTATGATCGAAAGGATTAATCCAATAATAGCAATTACAATCATATCTGAGTGTGCACGTAATAAATTATCATTCCATTCTGTTAGTGAATAACCAATGTGGTTAGCATAGGCACTAAATCCACCTCCAATATCACCAAAATCTAAAATTACTCCCATAAGATCGCCAATCAATGCAGCAATAATTGCTGATCCGGAAGATGTAGTGACGAGATAATAAGTTGGTGAATATTTTAATATTTGATTTTGGGTATTTAAAAGCCCGATAAATAAGGCAACTAAAATAGCATCTAACGAAAAAAACGAGAGTGTTTGATACCATAATAGTAACTTCGTTTCTTCCATAGAACGGTTAATTGCACCACCAGTAATTCCAAAGAAAATTGTAGAAACAGTGCAATAAAAGATAATTTTTTTGTAGAGATTATCTAGGTTAAAAACCTGACTAATACTTAAACAGGTTACCCCAGCCAAACCAACAGTAAGTCCGTGGAAATACATAATTCTTGAATAATCTACAGGTGTTTTCCGATCTACAAAAATAGAAAAAGGGTTAGAGATAAAAACACTACCAATAGCATAAATGAGTAAAGCAATAAGTAATAATTTGATGACACGTTGCCAAGAATAGCCTGCAATACCAAGTTTTACACAATTTGGTTTTTTGATTGAATTCATAGTATCCTCGAGTGAAACTTTTGTTTGATTGAATTAAGAAATATGAGTGTAGAAATAAGAAATAATCCTATATCGTACTTTATCATTTTAGTACGATATAGGATTAAATCAATAGGTCATATAAAAAAATACAAAAATAGGATTTTGAAGAGAAAAAGTGGGAATACCCCACTTTTTATTACTTCAAGATTTTTTTCATCATAATATCTGTTTGAGTATCACTCCCTAGCATAAAGGTGTGTTTGTCAAATTCTATAAAGCCATTTTTTCGATAAAAATTTTGGGCTTTATGATTCTGTTCCCATACGCCAAGCCAAATGTAGTCGGCTTGGTATTGTATGGCAATGGCTAAAGCTTGTTGGAATAAAGTTTGCCCCACGCCTTTGCCGTGATGTTGATTTAATACATAAATGCGTTGAATTTCTACCGTACTTAAATCTTGTAATTCCGTTTGTGCTGCGCCGAAATTGACTTTGAGATAGCCGAGCATTTCACCTTGTTGCTCTGCGACATAAAAATGCATTTCTTCATTTTTTAATTCTCTCTTAAGTTGGGTGAGATTAAAGCTATTTTCTAAATAATGTTGCATATCTTCATCGCTACAAGTGCCGACGAAAGTCTCAAAAAAAGTTTGTTTGCTTAGCATTTGGAGCGATTCAAGATCGTTTAAGGTGAGTTTTCTAATATTTAATTGATTTTCCATTCGTAATTTAACCATTCGTTATTTTGTTGTGCGCCGAGTTTTTCGTAAAAATGCTTTCCGCTTTCGTTCCAAGGGGCAACCGTCCATTTTATTTGCTGGCAACCGTGATTTTTAGCCTCTATTTTTAAGGCTTGCATTAATTTTTCACCGATTTGTTGTCTACGGTAATGTTCGTCAATATAGAGTTCTTTGAGATAAATAGCAGGGCGGTTTTGAGCGGTATAAGGCAGAAAATAATAAACGGCAATGCCAACAATATTTTCCTTATCAGTGGCAACGAGACAATAAAAATCCGGTGGATTTTTATTAAAACCACATTCTTCTACAATTTCAGGTGTAATTGCAAAGCTATCAATATAGTGTTCAAAAATGGCGAGTTCTTTCATTAAACACCACATTTTGTTGCAATCTTGCCGTTGAGCTTTTCTAATTAGAATACTCATTGTCATCTCCTCGTTTTTGGTTAAGTTGTTGTGAAAAAATATTGAGTAACTGCTCAACCTCTGTTAAAAGTGCGGTCAATTTTTCAGAAGAATATTGTTGTTCGGTTTGCCATTCAATTTGAGTTATTTCTGCAATGATTGGCTCAATGAACGTTTTGCCTTGTTCGGTCAATCCAATTTGTTTGCTGCGTTTATCTTTTTCATCGGTGATAAATTGAAGATAACCTTTGTTATCAAGTTGTTTACAGATTGAGGTAACGGTTTGTTTTGGTAAGCTCCAGCGTTCTCCAATGGATGTAGGAGAAGATGTGCCATTACGCCCAATATGATAGAGAAAATGGAGTTCGTTTAAGGTGATGCCTCTTTGTTTCGCCCAATTTGCATAGAGAGAGGATAGTTTTGCTGAAAGATCAGAAAGTTTATCGAATTGTGTTAGCATTATTAGTCCTATTTCGGTGTTTTTTGATATTTTAGTACGAAATAAGATTAAATCAAGAGCGTGATGGGGGATATGGTAGGTATTACTTGCTTTTACCATACACAATAGATAGAATGCAACCTCCTTGTCATCGCTGGGTTAGAGATCGGCGAATGATGTATCAACAACACTACCTTTTAGGAGTAAAAAATGTCTCTAAGTACTGAAAAAAAAGCGGCAATCGTTGCTGAATTTGGTCGCGATGCGAAAGATACCGGTTCTTCCGAAGTTCAAATCGCATTATTAACTGCACAAATCAACCACTTACAAGCTCACTTTGCAGAGCATAAAAAAGACCACCATGGTCGTCGTGGTTTATTACGTATGGTTTCTCGTCGTCGTAAACTTTTAGACTACTTAAAACGTACGGATCTTGCTTTATATCAAAGCACCATCGTACGTTTAGGTTTACGCCGCTAATTTTTACTACGATAAAAAAACAATTTAGCCCTCAATTTTTGAGGGCTTTTTGTATCTACGGTATATTGAAATAGTCGTTTTTGTTACATCGTACCGTGAAAAAATAGGTATTACGTAGCAGCTGCATAAACTTAGATTTTATCTCATAGATAGGGACGCCACGCTGGCGTCCGTAAAAAATCAAATGATTTCAAAAATTGTATGGCTAACGCCGGCGTGGTGTCCCTTAAATTGTGCATTTCCCACATAATGCCGGAAAAATAAAAAGTGCGGTTGAAATTAACCGCACTTTTACTATTCTGGTTTCGCTTCTTCAATAGGGATGTTATCTAACACCTCCCACAAGCTACCACTAGGGGGTGATTGATTAGTTGGGGAAAGGGAATCTGTCGCTGAAGACGAGCAAAAACTTTGTCCTTTATTCGCCCAGACAGGAATAGTTCGGCTGCTGCCGCAATCCCAACTGCCGTATTGGCTAATGCCAACCCATTTTATTGTGGCAGGCTTTTGCAGTTTTAATTTTTCAATATAAACACGGTTGAGATAGTCTTTATAAATTTGTAATGCGCCGGAGGCTCCGGTGAGTTTGGTTTCTCCGTTATCATCGCGTCCCAGCCAGATGGTGCTGACATTTCGCCCGTCAATTCCTACAAACCAAGTATCTCGTGCATCATTTGTCGTTCCGGTTTTACCGGCAAGTTGAAGTCCTACATAATCATTTTGTAGGCTGCGTGCCGTGCCGCGTTCGACTGTTTTTTGCATGGCAAATAAAGTTTGGAATGCCGCTTCTTGCGGTACCACTTGTTTAGCGGTTTTATCATGCTGATAAATCAGATTGCCTTGACGATCGGTAATACTGTCTATTGTGGTTAATTCAATTCTACCGCCTTGGTTTGCAATAGTCTGATAAAGTTTTGTTACGTCATAAGGTGAAATCGTATAAGCGCCTAGCAACATCGCAGGTACTTTAGGGATTTCCACATTATCCCAGCCCATCGCTTTTTGTGTGTCGATAACATTTTTCAAACCCACTTTCATACCAATATTCACCGTTGGGATATTTAACGAACGGGCGAGCGCATCCATCAGCATTACCGAACCGCTATATTTACGATCATAGTTACGCGGTTGCCAAGGCGGGCTCCCTTTTATATTAATTGTGATCGGTTGGTTATTAATCGGCGTGTTCAAACGGAATTGTTCGGGGTTGGAAAGTGCGGCCAAATAAATGGACGGTTTTACCAGTGAACCAATTTGGCGTTTTGCCATTAATGCACGGTTGAAACCGGCATACTGTGTTTGTAATCCGCCTACGACCGAACGAATTTCGCCGGTGTGATAATCAGCCACAATCATCGCGCTTTCCAAATAAGGATTTTTCGTGGTCACCTGTAATTTAGAAACCGTATTGACCACGGCTTTTTCCGATTGTTCTTGTTGTTTTAAATCCATTGTGGTGAAAATGCGCGCACCGAGTAAACCGGATATTTTGAGATCGCCAAGTTGGCGGCGTAAATCGCTTTGTAAGGTTTGAATAAATGCCGGATATTTACGTGAAATTTGCCCTTTGGCTTGCACGCCGAGCGGGCGTTTACTGAGTAATTCATAAAGCTCACCACCGATCATTTGATGATCCAGCATTAACTTTAATACTACATTACGGCGTTCAAGGGCATTTTGCGGGTTACGCCAAGGATTATATAGGGAAGGGCCTTTTACCATTCCCACTAATAAGGCAATTTGATCAAGGCTAATTTCACGAATGGAACGCCCGAAATAAAATTGGCTGGCAAGTTCAAAACCGTGGATTTGGGTATCACCGTTTTGCCCGAGGTAAATTTCATTGAGGTAGGTTTCAAGGATACGGTTTTTGTTATAACGCCAGTCTAAAATGAGGGACATTAACGCTTCATTAGCTTTGCGTGTAATGGTACGCTCGCTTGATAAAAAAAGGTTTTTGACTAATTGTTGGGTTAATGTGCTGCCGCCTTGTACGGTTTGTCCGGCACGAACATTGGCAATTAATGCCCGAATGATCCCAATAGGATTGATCCCGCTATGTTCGTAAAAACGACGATCCTCAGTCAAAATTAGCGCATCAATCAATAAACGCGGGTAATTTTGCAGGGGAATCGCAAGACGATCTTCGTTGTCTGATTCCAACATCGCGATAAGTTTTGGAGCAAGGCGAAATTCATCAATAGCTTGTACTGCGACAAGATCTTCAATTCGGCTTAATTTATTGTCGCTAAAACGCAGGCGTAATACCCGTTGCGGTTCAGGTTTGTCAGGGAAAGGGAAAGCACGGCGTAGAACCACGATAGTGTCATCTTCTAATTTAAAATCGCCCGGTGCTGCAACCATCGTTGTTTGACGGTATTCGTTATCAAGCAAAATTCGAATGACTTCATCAAACGCAAGATTATCGGCGATTTTAACACGTTCAATACGGCTATATACTTCGGCCGGTAAATGCCAAATTTGCCCATCCATTTTTGAACGAATTTGCCAATCCAAATAACCGCCATAAAATATTGCAAGGACGGTTGCTGTGAAACCGGCTTTGAGTAGAAACATCTTAAAAGCGCGACGTTTTCTTGGATTCGTCTGTTGATTTTCTTCTTGTTCGTGATTTTCTGTGGTCATAGCGGGTTATTTGATAAAATCAATATAGGCTTCAAGAAAATGAATAAAATCTTGTGTACCGCAAAAAGCGATACTTTCTTCATCATAATAATGGAAATTATCTTCTAATATTGTCTCGGATTCTATAACAAGATTGTTGGCACGCACCATTACTTCGTCAGCATTGAGAAAGAGTGAGTATTCCACACCGATTAAGCGTTTTTCTTGGTTTTCGGTTAATTGCCGTGCAGTAGAAAGTGCGGTCAAAATCGCTGTTGGATTTGACCGCACTTCAGTATTAAACCAGTTTGCAAGAGCTATATGTTCCATTGAGCATTTCGCTGAAATATTGCCTTGGTGAGAGGTAAATTGAAAATCCATGTTAAATGCTAAAAGACGAGCCACAGCCGCAAGTGCTGGTGGCGTTCGGATTATCTACGACGAAACGGGAGCCTTCCAATCCTTCGATATAATCCACCGTACCACCGATTAAATATTGTAAACTCATCGGATCAATCACAAGCTGAACACCGGATTTTTCAATGGTCAAGTCCCCCTCGTTTACTTTTTCATCAAAGGTAAAACCATATTGGAAACCGCTGCAACCACCGCCGGTGATGTACACACGAAGTTTGAGGGCACTATTTTCTTCCTCGCTAATTAAACTTTTTACTTTATTCGCTGCCGCATCGGTAAATGTTAGCGGCACAGCAATATTATCTGTCATAATATTTCCCACTTTCCTAAATTTGAATTGGGCTATTATCCAATAACCGACTAATGCATTCAAGATTTTTCACGGAAATCGTGCTATAATCCGCACCCCGTTGTATTAAGTGAGGGAATAAAATGACTATTCCATTAAGAACCGAAAAAGAAGTGATAAAACTGCGTGAAGCTTGCAAATTAGCTTCTGATATATTGGTGATGATTGAACCTTATGTGAAAGCCGGCGTGACAACAGGAGAATTAGATCGCATTTGTCACGAATATATGGTAAACGAACAAAAAGTCATTCCTGCCTGCTTAAATTATCATGGTTTTCCAAAAGCGACCTGTATTTCTATTAATGAGGTGGTTTGCCATGGTATTCCCAGTTCGGATAAGATTTTGAAAAACGGCGATATTGTAAACATTGATGTCACAGTGATTAAAGACGGTTATTTTGGCGATAACTCAAAAATGTATATTGTTGGCGGTGAAACCAATATACGCAGTAAAAAATTGGTGGAGGCAGCACAAGAAGCGCTCTATGTGGGATTGCGTACGGTTAAACCGGGTATTCGTTTAAATGAAATTGGCAAAGCGGTGCAAAAATATACGGAAAGTCAAGGTTTTAGCGTAGTGCGTGAATATTGCGGTCATGGGATTGGCACGGAGTTTCATTGTGAGCCGCAAGTGTTACACTATTATGCTGATGATGGCGGCGTGATTTTAAAACCGGGTATGGTATTTACTATTGAGCCGATGATTAACGCCGGTAAGAAGGAAGTGCGGGTAATGGCAGACGGTTGGACGGTTAAAACCAAAGATCGAAGTCACTCTGCACAGTATGAACACCAGATTGTGGTAATGGAAACCGGCTGTGAAGTAATGACCATTCGCGATGAAGAAATTACGGAAGGACGCATTCAACGCATTATGGTAAATATTTAATTGATGATAAAGCCTACTTTTGTGGGCTTTATTTTTATAATGCAAGCCAAAAGATAGCAAGGCAACTAAAATAATGACACTTTTTCCTTTTGAACCCCATTCGCTTTTCACGCCAAGTGCGGTCAAAATTCAACGAGAAAATCTCAAAGAATTTGAACGCGAAAATTTTTCTCAGTACTCCATTTTTGAACTGATTAAAAATCGCTGTGATTTTTATGATGCCTTATTGCGAAAATTATGGGATGAAATGGGGCTGAACGAGCAACCGCAGCTCTCACTTATTGCTGTGGGCGGTTATGGTCGGCAAGAAACTTTTCCGCTTTCCGATTTGGATTTTTTAATCTTGACGGAACGGGAACTCAATTCTGATGAAAAAGAAAATATAGCAAAATTTGTTCAGTTTTTATGGGATTGCGGTTTTGAAGTGGGGCATAGTGTGCGCACGCTGGCGCAGTGTGACAGTGAAGGTAAACAGGATATTACGATTGCGACAAATTTGCTTGAGGCAAGATTTCTCGTTGGAAATTTACCGCTCTTTGAAACGTTTTGTGAGCTAGTAAAACGTGATGAGTTTTGGGCAAAAGAAGTCTTTTTTAATGCGAAAGTGCAGGAGCAGAGCGATCGTTATCAACGTTATCATAATACCGCTTATAATCTTGAACCCGATATTAAATATAGTCCCGGAGGTTTACGGGATCTACATTTGCTATATTGGGTGGCTTTGCGCCATACGGGGGCGCTAAGTTTGGAAGCGATTTTAAAAAGCGGTTTTATTTATCCGCAAGAATATCTAAAGTTACAAGAAAGTCAGGATTTTCTCTTTAAAGTACGCTTTGCTTTGCATTTGATTTTAAAACGCTATGACAACCGTTTGCTTTTTGATCGACAAATTAAAGTCAGTGAATTACTTGGTTTTCAGGGAGAGGGGAATCAAGCGGTAGAAAAAATGATGAAACGGTTTTTTCAAGCCTTACACCGCATTTCGCTGATTAGTAATATATTAATTCAACATTATCGTGAGCATTTTTTATGCCCGGTTTATGATGTCTTTATTCATCAATTGGATGATGATTTTGACTTGATAAATGAACGTTTGTGTTTACGTAAGCCGGATTTATTTTTTCATCAGCCTGAGCGTATTCTCGATTTATTCTTTTATTTGACCCAATTTGAACAAGCCACGATTCATTCTGAAACCCTACGCAAATTACAACTTGCCCTTGAACAATTGCCGAAGAAGTTGTGTGAGATTCCCGCTGCACGTGAGAAATTCTTGCGTTTGTTCAATCAGAAAAATGCCATTTCCCGTGCTTTCATTCCAATGCATCGGTACGGTGTGATCACCGCTTATCTTCCGCAATGGCAGGCAATTGAAGGATTAATGCAATTTGATTTATTTCATATTTATACGGTGGATGAACATACTTTGCAGGTTATGTTAAAACTGGAAAGTTTCTCCCATAAAGAAACCGAATCGGAACATCCGATTTGTTATCAAGTAGTGAGCCGACTTTCTGATCGCAGTTTATTGTATATTGCCGCTCTGTTCCATGATATTGCCAAAGGGCGGGGAGGCGATCATGCTATATTAGGTGCGGTGGATGCGGCTGAATTTGGTAGATTGCATGGGTTTGACCAAAGGGAAATTAATACATTGAGTTGGTTGGTGGAAGCACATTTATTGATGTCGATTACCGCTCAGCGGCGTGATATTTATGATCCCGAAGTGGTGATGAATTTTGCCGAAACGGTACAAAATCAGGTTAGACTTGATTATTTAACTTGTCTCACTGTGGCGGATATTTGTGCAACCAATGGTTCACTCTGGAATAGTTGGAAACGCTCACTTTTTTCTTCTTTATATGATTCGACTAAACAACAATTTAGCCAAGGCATGGTGGCGTTATTGGATTACTCGGAAAAATTGGAAGAGAATCGCCGTTTAGCTATGGCTATTTTGCAAGCTGATTTTCCAACTATGTCGGAAGAAAAAATTCATCAATTGTGGGCTCGTTGTCCTGATGAATATTTTTTACGCAATAGCGCAAAACAAATCGCCGGGCATTCCGCATTATTGGTAGATTTTTCCGGTGAATTATTGGTTAAAGTAACGAATCGCTTTTCTTTTGGGGGAACGGAAGTTTTCATTTATTGCGGAGATCAAGCACAGTTATTCAATAAAGTCGTCAGCACAATTGGGGTGAAAAAATTCAGTATTCACGATGCTCAAATTATCACCGCACAAGATGGTTATGTGTTTGATAGCTTTATTGTTACGGAGCTTAATGGGGAGTTAGTAAAATTTGATCGTCGTCGGGAATTAGAAAATGCGCTCATTCAAGTATTACATAGTGATAAGTATCAACAACCTAGAATTTTTCCGAATCGCCAATTACAGCATTTTACGGTTAAAACAGAAGTGCGTTTTTTACACGAAAGTAAAACGGAACATACCGAAATGGAACTGGTTGCGTTAGATAAACCGGGCTTATTGGCGGAAATCAGTCAAATATTTAATGATCTTCATTTAACTTTATTTAATGCGAAAATTACAACCGTAGGTGAAAAAGTGGAGGATTTCTTTATTTTGAGAAATCGTATGAATAAAGCCTTAACTTTGGAGGAGAGAACGCATTTGCGTGAAGTAATTGAGCTGCGAATCTAAGGAAAAAGTGCGGTCAATTTTAACCGCACTTTTTTTATGAATTAAGCAAGGGCGCGGAAGGCAATATCGGCGGCTTCCAACGTTTTGGCAATATCTTCATCGGTATGTGCTAAAGACATAAAGCCGGCTTCAAAAGCGGAAGGGGCAAGATATACACCTAAATCCAGCATCTTATGGAAGAAAATTTTGAATTTTTCCGTATCGCATTTCATGACTTCGGCATAAGAGGTCACCTCTTTTTGATCGGTGAAGAAAATACCGAACATACCGCCTACATAATTCACCACAAACGGCACATTATACTTTTCTGCTAAAGTTTTTAAACCTAAACAAAGTTTTTCGGTTTTTTCAGCGAGTTTTTGCTCATTTCCTGCTTTTTTTAATTCATTTAAGCAAGCTAAACCAGCGGCCATGGCAATAGGGTTACCGGACAGCGTACCAGCTTGGTAAACCGGACCTGTTGGTGCGAGGTATTCCATCACTGCTTTTTTTCCACCTACGGCACCCACCGGCATACCTCCGCCAATGACTTTTCCGAGTGTCGTCAGATCCGGTGTTACACCGTAGTAAGATTGAGCGCCGGCAAGTGCTACGCGAAAACCGGTCATTACTTCATCAATAATGAAAAGTGCGCCATAGTTGTCGCAAAGTTCACGTAATCCTTGTAAGAAACCGGCTTTTGGCGGAATACAATTCATATTGCCTGCAACCGGTTCGATAATGACGCAAGCAATGCTATCAGGAAATTGTTCAAATAATTGCTTTACAGAATCTAAATTGTTGTATTGCGCAGTGAGCGTATGTTTAGCAAAATCTTCCGGAACCCCGGGAGAACTTGGTTGTCCCAGTGTTAATGCGCCGGAACCGGCTTTTACTAAAAGTGAATCGGAATGACCGTGGTAACAACCTTCAAATTTTAAAATTTTATCACGTCCGGTGTAGCCGCGGGCAAGACGAATAGCAGTCATTGTGGCTTCAGTGCCTGAACTCACCATTCTGACCATTTCAATGGAGGGCATCAGTTTGCAAACCAGTTCTGCAAGATCAATTTCAGAAGGGGTTGGCGCACCGAAACTCAATCCGTTTTCAGCCGCTTTCAATACGGCATTTAAAATAGTGGGATGATTATGACCCAGAATCATAGGCCCCCAAGAGCCAACATAATCAATATATGGTTTATTATCCGTATCATAAATATAAGCACCTTGTGCTTTCTGAATAAATATCGGTGTTCCTCCTACTCCTTTAAAGGCACGTACAGGAGAATTGACGCCACCGGGAATAACTTGTTGTGCACGAGAAAAAAGTGCGGTTGAATTTGTCATTGTTTTTCCTTGAGTATAAAAAAGTGCTGCTATTGTACTGAAAAATACAGGCATTGTTAAAAATATCTTTCTTGCTAAATTTTCCTTATGTTATCCTTTACAAAAATTATAAAGGTCAATCTATGTTAAGTCTTATTGTTACTTTTCTTGGCGCATTTCTGACCTTAATGGTAATGCGCCCTATTGCGAATAAAATCGGTTTGGTCGATAAACCGAATTATCGCAAACGTCACCAAGGTGCAATTCCATTAATTGGCGGTGTATCTCTTTTTATGGGAAACCTCTGTTATTACTTAATGGAGTGGGAGCAACTTCGTCTTCCTTATCTATACTTATTTAGTATTTTTGTACTGCTTGCGATTGGTATTTTAGACGATCGTTTTGATATTAGCCCATTTCTACGGGCTGGAATTCAATCTTTATTGGCTATTTTGATGATTGATTTAGGGAATGTCTATCTTGATCATTTTGGGCAAATTTTAGGGCCTTTCCAATTAACGCTTGGCTCTATCGGGTTGGTTATTACTGTGTTTGCAACCATTGCAATTATTAATGCTTTTAATATGATTGATGGCATTGACGGGTTGCTTGGCGGTTTGTCCTGTGTTTCTTTTGCCGCAATTGGTATTTTAATGTTTCGTGATGGTCAAATGGATATGGCGCATTGGAGTTTTGCTTTGATTGCTGCAATGCTACCTTACCTCATGTTAAACCTAGGGATTCCGTTGGGGGCAAAATACAAGGTGTTTATGGGGGATGCGGGGAGTACGTTAATTGGCTTTACGATTATTTGGATTTTACTTCTGAGTACGCAAGGTAAAGGTCATCCGATGAATCCGGTGACCGCACTTTGGATTATTGCGATTCCACTAATTGATATGGTATCCATCATCTATCGCCGTTTACGTAAAGGAAAAAGCCCTTTTCGTCCCGACCGATTACATGTTCATCACCTGATGGTACGTGCAGGTTTAAATTCCCGTCAGGCGTTTTTGTTAATTACATTTTTTGCTGCGGTTTGTGCTTTAATCGGAATTTTGGGAGAAGTTTATTACGTAAATGAATGGATAATGTTTATTGGGTTTATTATTTTATTTTTTCTTTATGCCTATTCAATTACAAAAGCATGGAAAATAACCCGCTGGATAAGAAGAATAAAGCGTAGAGCAAGAAAAAATAGAAGATAAATTTATTCTTTTTTGTTGATTTGAAACTAAAATATAAACAGAAAATTTATAAAATCTATGCAAATTGCACAAAAAATTATCTTTCAAAAAAAAATTGGAAAAAAGTGCTAGACAAGGTATTCCGAAATCATTAATATACGCCCCGCAACGACGCAGCAACGCGTTCGTAGCTCAGTTGGATAGAGCGTTGGCCTCCGGAGCCAAAGGTCGCAAGTTCGAATCTTGTCGAGCGCGCCAGAGTCAATGCAACCTTCAATGGTGGCTATAGCTCAGTTGGTAGAGCCCTGGATTGTGATTCCAGTTGTCGTGGGTTCGAATCCCATTAGCCACCCCATCTTTTATAAGGTTTTATCGGCGAGTAGCGCAGCTTGGTAGCGCAACTGGTTTGGGACCAGTGGGTCGTAGGTTCAAATCCTATCTCGCCGACCATTTTTGCTCTTTAATAACGAATCAGACAATCTGTGTGGGCACTTGTTAATTGACTTGTTAAAACTATTTT
>NZ_MLHS01000066.1 GCF_001999335.1 Rodentibacter sp. Ppn85
AATTTATATAATGTTTTTTCTCTTCTTCGTAATTTTCACAAGAAATTAAATGTCTAACATCATTAATAAATTCATTAAAATATGAATGCTTAAAACAAAAAACATCATACCTAGGTTGATTAAGATATATAGGTGACTTACGCTCTGATTTTTTTTTATTCAGATAGCTATCTGGCCGTAAAGAAAAATTTGTAATATCTCCGCCATGAATTAAAATAAACCGTTGGTTTTGATTTTTATTATTGTAAGGTTCTTGATTTAATCTAGGATCATCACTTTTCTCTTCTAAATAAAATTTCCCGCCGTAACTTCGGTATTCGCATTGCCCAATCCAATAATTGGCAGGATAACGAATAACATAGGTTTTGCCATCATTTTCCTCTTCCGCCTTAAATTCTTTATATTGCTTTCTTGCAACAGGATTTCCAGAAAAAGTCATATTGAATGATTCTTGGCAATTTGGATCATCTGCATTAGTTGAATACGTTACCCAAAATTCAGGTACATATCCGGGTGTTTTTTTGCCATAAAACGTACGCCATTGTGTTTTACTATAATCCGTTTCAGCCACATAAAATGAGCTTTTATAAAAATACCAATAGACACCATAACCAAATAACAACATAAATATGAGTATGCAGATTTTACATTTACTTACTTTAAACATTTTACCCTCTTCTAAAGAAGCCTTAATCAAAGTATCAAGAAACTATATTCTAGCTCTCGGTAATCATTAACAATACTAAATCCTTTATGGACGGTCATTTGGTATGACCTCATCATAAAAATCATCAAACCATTCTTTTTTTATTTCCCAGTCAAAATAATTCCCTCGTAATATAGTTTTATTGCTATTAACACACTCATTCTCTCCAGAAAAAATAGATAGACAATAATCAATCTTACTCACTTTTAGATTCATCATAATATCAGGGGTATTATTCCAGTAAGACTCTGTATAAAAAACAAATGAATTTATATAATGTTTTTTCTCTTCTTCGTAATTTTCACAAGAAATTAAATGTCTAACATCATTAATAAATTCATTAAAATATGAATGCTTAAAACAAAAAACATCATACCTAGGTTGATTAAGATATATAGGTGATTGACGTTCTGATTTTTTTCCAGATAAGTAGTCATCAGATCTTATAGAAAAATCAACTACTTTTTTCCCATGAATTAAAGTAAATCGGTAATATTGATTTTTATTATTATAAGGATCCTGATTTAATCTAGGATCATCACTTTTCTCTTCTAAATAAAATGTTCCACCATAACTTCGATATTCACATTTCCCAATCCAATAATTGGCAGGATAACGAATAACATAGGTTTTGCCCCCATTTTCCTCTTCCGCCTTAAATTCCTTATATTGCTTTCTTGCAACAGGATTTCCAGAAAAAGTCATATTGAATGATTCTTGGCAATTTGGATCGTCTGCATTAGTTGAATACGTTACCCAAAATTCAGGTAAATATCCGGGTGTTTTTTTACCATAAAACGTACGCCATTGTGTTTT
>NZ_MLHS01000067.1 GCF_001999335.1 Rodentibacter sp. Ppn85
GAATATATAGATCTCACTCTACTAAACTCAGATAAAAGCTTAACATTAAGACAAAAAGAAAATTCTATCCGTGTTCTGTTTGAGAAAGGAATATTTAATATTAAAGGTGCAGTTCCTTTTGTAGCAAAGTATTTGAGAATATCAGAGCCTAGCGTTTATCGATATTTAAAAAATATTAAGAATAAAAAATAAGAATAAAATTGACATTCTAAATAAGAATGTCAATTTTTTATTAGCCTACTACCCCCGGTAGAAATCCTAATTTTATGAGGAAAGGAATATTGACAATTATAATACCTAAAATAGAAATAACTATTAGAATGCTCCTGCCTCCAATAACTCGATAGGGAAGGTTGGGGTGCAGTTTTCGTGCTTTCCATACTAATGCTGCCGGTAATACAACCGCATAGAACGCAAACATTTGGCCTGCGTAACCCAGTGCTAAAATAAAACCTTCTGGATAAAAGAATGCGAATAGGAGAGGAGGAAGAAAAGTTAAAAAACCTAGGTATAATCGATTCGTTGAAATATTGCAGGCTCGTTTGAGTAAATCCTCAATACATTCAAGTAAACCTAGTGCGACACCTAAGAAAGAAGTTATCAGTGCAAGCGCTGAGAAGATTTTTACTATGCCTGCAATAATGCTGCTTCCAGTGATTATTCTAACCGCTTCAATAAGCCCGTTTAGTGTCGGATCTTGATGGAGTATTTCAAGGAATTTTGTTTGACTTAATACGCCATGCGTTGAACATTGCCATAAAATATAGCCAATTAAGGTAATCGCAGAACCTAAAATAATCGAAATTCTGAGTGCTTTTACGTCCCCTTCAAGGTATTTATTAAGACATGGAATCGAACCATGGAAACCAAAT
Organism: Rodentibacter sp. Ppn85; assembly: GCF_001999335.1. Classification (GTDB taxonomy): domain Bacteria; phylum Pseudomonadota; class Gammaproteobacteria; order Enterobacterales; family Pasteurellaceae; genus Rodentibacter. The sequence goes on from NZ_MLHS01000067.1 coordinate 873, forward strand.
GCGGTGAAGAAAACCGGACTTGCTGAAACGAGCAAAGCATTATCTATTGGCATTGCCATAAGGTTATTTAATTTAATTTCCGGAATCATTAAGCCTAAAACAATGAGTAATGCTAAGAGCATAGACACAAACAAGATTCGATTTAGTATATCGACAATTTGTGTACCAATAATGATAAAAATACCAAAAAATACGGTGAATAGCAGGATAGAGGCTTTCATTTTCAGATTAGGCATTGCAAAATCAGGCAATGTTGAGGAAAGAATTGCGCCTCCTCCCGTGACATAGGCTGACAATAAAGCGTACAAAAAGATCATTAATACGCTTGTTGCAACGATTCTTCCCAACTTCCCAAAATATTGTGAGGCTAACGTACCTATTCCGGCATCATATTCTGCCGTTTGATATACCTCGACAAAAAGCAACGCACTATATGTCAGTAATACCCATAAAATGCAAAGTAAAATAATTGTGAAGGTTAATCCTATTCCTGCGGATGTGAGTGGCATAGCAAGCATTCCCGCACCAATCATTGTTCCGGAAGTAATGAGCGTACTGCCCAGTGTTTTGTTCATGAGTTTTCTCCTTTCTTATTTTTATAGAAAGGCGAGTCACGTCCTTATTTGACAACACATCAAAAAAACAATGTCATTAGAATGTTTTCGCTTTGAGTTTGGACATAAAAAAACTCCTACTCCATTGCTGAAGTAGGAGCATTACAGTTATTTTTGTTCAAAACGTGCGGTAAAGAAACGCAACTGTTTTGGTTCATATACGAAACGAAGACCTTTAATATCTTCTTTGTGTTTGAACAAGTGAATAATGCCGTTTGCGACAAGATCCATATGTGCATAGGTATAAACACGACGAGGAATGGTGATACGTACGGTTTCCAATTTTGGATGATGGTTTTCACCGGTTTTAATATCGCGACCGGCGGAAATAATACCGCGTTCCATTGTACGCACGCCGCATTCAACGTAAATTGCCGCCGCAAGTGCTTGCGCAGGGAAGTCCTCTTCTTGCTTCAAATGTGGACAGAAACGGCGGGCATCCAAGAATACGGCATGGCCACCGATAGGTTCAACTATTGGCACACCGGCCGCTTTGAGTTTTTCTCCAAGGTAACGGACTTGTTTAACACGATGTTCAATATATTCTTCTTGAGCGGCTTCTTTTAGACCTATTGCCATCGCCTCCATATCACGTCCAGCCATACCGCCGTAAGACGGCATACCTTCAAAGACCACCACCATTTCTTTTGATTTCATAAATAATTCTTCATCATTCATACATAAGAAACCGCCAATATTAGTTAAGCAGTCTTTCTTACCGCTCATGGTGCAACCGTCGGCATAGCTGAACATTTCATGGATAATCGATTTTATAGAGCGCTCTTGGTAGCCTTCTTCCTGTTCTTTAATGAAATAAGCGTTCTCAACACAGCGTGTCGCATCATAGAATACTTTAATGCCATGTTTTTTTGTTAATTCACGTACGGCTTTCATATTTGCGATAGAAACAGGTTGGCCGCCCGCAAGGTTCACTGTTACGGCCAGGCAAACATAAGCAATGTTTTCTGCCCCCTGTTCATTGATCAAATTTTCTAGCTTTTTAAGATCAATATTTCCTTTAAATGGTATATCAAGCGTTGCATCATGTGCTTCATCACGAATGATGTCGTAGAAAATACCGCCGTTTGCTTCTTGGTGGTAGCGGGTGGTCGTAAAGTACATATTACCGGGCACATATTGACCGGGTTTAATTGCTATACGGGAAAGAATATTTTCCGCACCGCGTCCTTGATGGGTCGGCACAATGTACTTAAAGCCAAATAATTCCTGTACGGTTTCTTGAAGATGGTAGAAGTTTCGGCTGCCGGCATAGGCCTCATCACCTAACATAATACCTGCCCATTGACGATCGCTCATCGCATTTGTGCCGCTATCGGTAAGAAGATCGATATATACGTCTTTAGAATCAAGTAGGAAAGTATTGTATCCTGCTTCCTTCATCGCTTTTTCACGTTCTGTTTTTGGCAAAATAGAGACGGGTTCAACACTTTTAATTCGGAACGGTTCGGCTGGATAGTATGCCATAATATTTCTCCTAAAATAGTGAGTTAAGATTCGTTGTCTTTAATAACTCGTTCATCAACATCTATCATCGAGTTGCGGCTATATTAATAAAAAATTTTTATATAAACTGTGATCATTGTCTCAAATAATAAAAAATTATCAAAAAAAGTAAAAAATAGTATAAATGACAATTTTTTTAGTAAGTTTAAGGTTGAATGCTTTGATTGTTTTTCAACAAGTCGCTGTCTTGAATTGATAAGCTTTTCTTAAGTTAGGTTAAGAAAAAAACTTGAATGGGCAGGATTAAAAAAGAACGATCAAAATAACCGCTCTTTTTGCTTCTTACGGAGGCGTAATTACCATTGATAGCGATACACCGCTTGAATTTGGTAAGGTTTGTCGTAACGTTTGCCGTCGACTCGGCTAATTTCTAAACCGATACGATGGTTGGTTACACCTGCATTCACTCCCAGAATACTTGCAAAACGTCCACGGCTATCTTTAACATTAAGCGCAGCGTTTGCATAATGAACTTTGCTACTATTATTGTGGCTTGAGATGGCATTTATTTCTGCATAAGGTTGCAAGTTCCAACCGTTTGCGAGAACAAAACTTTTCGCAGCACGCACGCCAACACGAGCGTAAACGGAAGAAAGGCTGTCTTCATTCTCTTTACCTTGAATATGCGTCCAAGCTAATTGTGCTTGCGGTGTAATTGTCCAATTACCATTTAATTTGAATTGTTTACCTAGCTCGCTTGATACCGTATAAGCATTGTAATGGCGTTTTTTCGTATGGTCAGATTGTGCTTTCAAACGGCTATATTTCACAATGTTATCCATATAAATGCCGTTATCGGCAAGATAGGTAGCGTACAAGCCGACGCTGTTGCTGCGTACTTTGCCATCACCGTAGTGACTGTTGAAATCAACATTGGCTTGGCTGCGCGCGATAAATCCGCCTAATAGGAAATTATCGTTCACGGTAGCATCCGCTCCTACTTGTAAGCTATGAACATTTTGTTTAAAGCCGGAGGTTTGGCTGTCACCGGTAGAAAGTGCGGTCAATTTTTCACGAGAATTCACATTGCGTATCCAAACTCTGCCTTTTTCGCCATTTTTCACTTCGCCTAAACGTTGATGAATACCGCTGAGTTCATCTTCCACAAGCAATAATTGGGCTTGGCGGAGAGAGACTTGCGCATTGGCTAAATTGCTAAGTAATGGTGAACTTGGTAATGTCGGATTGTTTGCTTGAATTGGCGTAACCGGCGGTACGACCGATGGATTTGGTATGTTTGGCGTTTCCGGCTGCGCGTTAGGATTTGTTGAAGTTGTCGGTGTACTTGGTGTTTTCGGTTTATCAGGTGTTGGTGGCGTAACCGCACTTTGTGAATTAGCCAATACCCAGTTATTTCCTTCTTTGGTTAAGAAATATTGATATGCGCCTAAATCCACACGGTTATTCGGGTTGGTTAAACTAAATGCTGCACTACCGCCATTGGTTTCAACAAGAGTCAATTTATGGTTAGCAACCGCTACACCATGATCCGTTACTCCTAGTTTGTGTTTTCCTTCCGCCGTACCTTCTACAATAATTTTATCGCCTTTATTTTCAGCGATATTGGTATTGAGATTAAATGTGCCTGAGCCGGTTAGGTTGCCTGTAATGGTAAGGGTTTGGAAATCCTCTGCTTTTTCTAAATTGATTACACTATTATTGAGAGTAAGGTTGCTGACACTTGGTTGAACCATTGTATTTTCTTCTTCATCAAAAAATGGTTTTATTGCCCAAGTTGAACTCGTTAAATGAACGTTGAGTGTATCTTTATCGCTTTCATAAACAGTTATAAGTCCATTTAATTTGCTATTATTTGCCGTCAGAGTAATATTTTCTGTTAAAGAAAAGTTCCCAACAACATCACCTGCCACACTAATAATAACAGGTGCATCTAATTTCGAACTATTAACATTAACTTGGAATTTTCCTTCTGTATTTTGATTAGTTCTCCAAGTTACTCCAAATAAACTCTAATCTGATGCTAATGTAGAATTGGTTATATTAATTGCCGAGAGAGTATTATTATTTTCTGCATCATAGAATGCCGCTTCTGCACCATTGGTTGCGGTAATTGTGACATTTTCTAAATTTGCAGCACTATTATTTTCTAATGAGAAACCCGTAGCTGCTTCTCCATCTAAAGATATGGTTGTATTTTTTATATTTAGGGTGGAATTATTTAAACGAAAGGCTTCGCTCGTGTTTTGATCTGTTTCCGTTTTATAGCGCCCGCCATTGATATTAATTGTAGCGTTTGTTGCTTCAATACCTATTTGATTTCCTAATGTATTATTAGTGTTACTTGCAGATAAGGTAACATTGTTAAGTGCCACATCAGAATTTTCAATGCGAATTCCTGAAAATGTATCACTTGAAGCATAAACCTGAGAAAAATTAATGGTGGTATTTTTACTATCCTTTATCTGAATTTTTGTTGATTGATAGGGATTATTTGGATCAGATTGGTCTATTACACAACTATTTAACGTTGCGCCATTCTTCTCAATAATATCCACACCACTAGGGTTACAAGCCACTTCATCAGCCCATGCCTTAACGCCATGGCTACCAAACTCAGTTTAAAAGTGCGGTCATATTTCTTGTTGTTTTTCATTTTTGGTTCCCTCTAACTATAAAAAGCCGATTTGATTTAAATAAACCGGCTTAAATTCTAGCCCCCTGACAGGGACTCCGCAAGCTCAATTTAGCTGAGGCTCGGTTCATCCAAGATTTTTAATAATTGTAGGCGTTTATGATAGGTTTTTAATACAATTGCAATGTGTGTTTTAGGCATAAAAGAACGTTGATAAATGCTTTCTACTTTTTCTTTTATGATTTCAGGTATTAATTTTTGTAATATTACTCTCTTGTTTAGACCGATATTTTCACCAAACTCAACAAAATCATCACCGATATATTTGCCATATTGAGTATTAAAGCCATGAGCAAGCGTCTGATTGCCTTCCTCTTTTTTTAATAAAGGAAGGGCAAATAATGCTGAATTAAATGCTTCATTATAGGGGGTGACAGACACAAAATCATAAACCGGTGCTAATTTAGGCACGCTGTTTTTAGGATAAAGCAAAGAAAAATTGCGTAAATGGAGATCATTATTTGCTAACAAATAAGCATAAACAATGCGGCGAAATAATTCTCTCTGCAATGCTAAATTCTTTTCCGTATGTTGCAAAATAAATTTGGCAACACGTTCATAGCTAATGTACTGTTCATCATCTGACTTAATTTTCCCGTATTTTTCTTGGATATTCATTGCGCCGTCAAGCTGCTCTTGATGAATAGGATTATTGTGTTTATCGCGATCAAATCGTTTAATCACAAAAGCGAGCTCTTTTTCTGCCGATTCGCTTGCAAAAGGAAATAAGCGATTTACAGGCACTTCAAACCCTAGTTCTGCCATCACACGCATGGTGGCATGTTCATTTTCCGCAAGGAAAGGGTAATTATCCGGTGAGGGTTTTAAAATATAGTTCCCTTGTTGATCAATACTGTTAAATTGATTTTCGTTAATGATGAGCTGGAGTTTGGGTTGAAAGCCGGAAATACTCATCCCTTGCTGTTTTTTGGGTTTGGTTGTAAGAAAATCTTGTCGGGAAAAAGGCAATTGAGGATTGAAGTTTTTATTTCCCGTGAGTTGTTGTAAGCCTTCTTCGCTATTTTGATATTTTTTTGTATAAAATATGTATTGAGAATCAAATATGATGATTTAGAAGATTGAAAATGAGAAAAGAGAACAAAAAAACCGACTTAGCCTTAACCAAGTCGGTGTTCAATCATATTAATTATTAACCCGCAACTGTGATACGTTTCATATCCGTCATATAACCGCGTAACTCTTGACCGATTAATTCAACCGGATGGTTACGGATAGCATCATTTACGTCGCGTAAGGCGATGTTGTCGATTTCAACGGTTGGGGTCGGTTCGCCTAAGTCACCTTTTTGCAGGGTTGGGATAATTTCTTTGGCAAGAATTGGGGTCGCTACGTTAGAGAATAAGTAGTTACCGTATTCTGCCGTATCAGAAATCACTACGTTCATTTCATATAAACGTTTACGTGCGATGGTGTTCGCAATTAATGGTAGTTCGTGAAGTGATTCGTAGTAAGCGGATTCTTCATAAATACCACTTTCTACCATGACATCAAAGGCAAGTTCAACGCCGGCTTTCACCATTGCGATCATTAATACACCGTTATCAAAATATTCCTGCTCGCTGATTTTGCCATCGTATTTTGGTGCGTTTTCAAAGGCCGTTTTAGAGGTTGCTTCACGCCATGCTAATAAATCTTTATCGCCGTTTGCCCAGTCTGCCATCATGGTTTCAGAGAAGTGTCCGCTAATGATGTCATCCATATGTTTGTAGTATAAGAACCCGAGTTTTTCTTTAATTTGTTCGGAAAGCTCGAATGCACGTAATTTCGCACTGTTGGACAAGCGATCCATCATTAATGTGATACCGCCTTGTTTTAAGGCTTCGGTGATGGTTTCCCAACCATATTGGATTAATTTTCCGGCATAGGCAGAATCTTTGCCGTCTGCCACTAATTTGTCGTAGCATACGATAGAACCAGCTTGCAACATACCGCACAGGATGGTTTGTTCACCCATTAAATCGGATTTCACTTCCGCTACGAATGAAGACTCTAGTACACCCGCACGATGACCGCCGGTTGCTGCCGCCCATGCCTTGGCAATTGTTATACCCTCGCCTTTCGGATCGTTTTCAGGGTGAACGGCGATTAATGTTGGTACCCCGAAACCACGTTTGTATTCTTCACGCACTTCTGTACCCGGACATTTTGGCGCTACCATGACAACGGTTAAATCAGGGCGAATTTGCTCGCCTTCTTCAACGATGTTGAAACCGTGGGAATAGCCGAATGCGGCACCTTGTTTCATTAATGGCATTACATCAGCCACAACTTTTGAGTGTTGTTTATCTGGTGTGAGGTTTATCACCAAATCTGCTGTTGGAATTAATTCTTGGTAAGTACCCACTTTAAAACCGTTTTCAGTTGCACGCTGAAATGAAGCACGTTTTTCCGCAATAGCCTCAGGGCGTAACGCATAGCTTACATCTAAACCCGAATCACGCATATTTAAACCTTGATTTAAGCCTTGTGCACCACAGCCTACGATGACAATTTTTTTACCTTTTAAGAAGTTTGCTTCATCGGCAAATTCTTCGCGATCCATAAAACGACAACGACCTAACTGGTCTAATTTTTGACGTAAATTCAATGTGTTGAAATAGTTAGCCATATATTTTCCTTAATTTTGTAAGGGTGGTGATTGTATGATGTTGTGTTTGCATATTATTTTGTTGTGAGTAGGATTATAAGGTTTTTGGTGGTTGCGTAAAGTGATATTATGGGAATGTGATGTTGTGGTTTTTGCAATTATGCTTTTTTCGTTAATTGAAATCGGCGAAACCCAATATTCATTTATGAAAAATAAGAGAAAAAATAATGGAATTTAATGATCTTAACTTATTCATCAAATTAGCGGAAACCAAAAACTTCACTAAAACCGCCATCCAAAACCATATGTCCCCTTCCACCCTTTCACGTCAAATTCAACGTATGGAAGAAGAACTGGGGAAAACCCTTTTCATTCGTGATAATCGCCAAGTCAATCTCACTGGATATGGCGAGAGGTTTCTTCTATTTGCTAAGACGGAATGGCAAAATTGGCAACAATTAAAATGTCAACTCAATGATGAGTCGGACGAACTGAGCGGTGAACTCAAACTATTTTGTTCAGTAACGGCATCTTATAGTCACCTGCCACAGGTGTTAAAGCAATTTCGCCAATGTTATCCAAAAGTGGAAATTCAGCTCACCACCGGTGATCCGGCACTAGCCTTGGAATTTATTCAAACCCAACAAGCGGATATAGCCCTTACCGGGAAACCAGATAATTTGCCTGCAAGTGTAGCATTTCACAAAATTGACGATATTCATCTTTCGTTTATTGCACCACGTGTCGCCTGTTTGGCAACGCAATTATTGCAAAAGAAGCCTATTAACTGGCAGCAAATGCCTTTTATTTTTCCTGTGGAAGGGCATGCGAGACAACGGATTGAACAATGGTTACGTGCAAAGCATATTAAACATCCGAAAATTTATGCCACGGTAGCGGGGCATGAAGGAATTGTACCAATGGTCGGTTTGGGATTTGGCTTGGCTATGTTGCCCGATGAAGTGATTAATAATAGTCCGATGTGTGATCAAATTTCCCGTTTAAATTTAGATGTGCCCATTGAGCCTTTTGAATTAGGGATTTGCACTCAAAAAAGGAATTTAGCCCTGCCCTTAATTAGTGCCTTTTGGGCAATGTTGGAATAGAATGGTGTGACAACTCAGATTAAGGATTTCCTATGTTAAAAGGTATTCTCGTTTCGCTATTAGCCTCCTTTTTGTTTGGCTATTTATATTATTTTTCTACGTTGCTCAAACCCCTGAGCGGTACGGATATTTTCGGTTATCGAATGATTTTTACTTTTCCTTTTGTCATATTAGCCGTACTAATTTTTAAACAAAAAAATGCCCTTATCGAACGTTTAAAACACCTTCAAAAACGACCGCACTTTGCCCTTTCCTATATTCTTTGCGGAGCATTAATGGGATTTCAAATGTGGTTGTTTTTATGGGCGCCGAACAATGGGAGTTCATTGAGTGTCTCTTTTGGCTATTTATTGTTACCCATTATAATGGTAGCAGCCGGACGGTTAATTTTTAAAGAACGCATTTCCGCCTTTAAACTTATTGCCGTATTAATTGCCGCTCTCGGTGTGATTTCAAATATTGTGATTAAAGGCGGATTATCTTGGGAAGCCATTGTGATTTGTATCGGCTATACCTCATATTTTTCAATCCGAAAAGCGTTAAAAAATACCGATCTTGCTTCCTTTTGTCTTGAGATGCTCAGTTTAATCCCGATTAGTATTTATTTTGCTTTACAGACGGATTTTGTGGTGGTGAAACAAACTAACCCAAATATCTGGGGATTATTAATATTGCTCGGTTTAATCAGTGGTACAGCGCTGATTGCTTATGTGATCGCCAGCAATATGCTACCGATGAATTTACTCGGGCTATTGGGCTATGTGGAAACCATTATGATGGTGTTTGTTTCGTTTTTTATTGGCGAAAAAATTGATGCGGAAAGCTATCCGCTTTTTATTTGTTTAGTGTTGGCGATGAGCCTTGTGATTATTGATGGCGTGTATAAACAGCAAGCAAAAGGATCTTTATAATGTCGTTTAAAGAAATTACCCCTCAACAAGCGTGGGAAATGGTGCAACAAGGGGCAATACTTGCCGATATACGTGATGCCCACCGCTATGCCTATTCGCATCCTAAAGGTGCCTTTCATTTAACCAATCAAACCTTTTTACAATTTGAAGAATTAGTCAATTTTGATTCACCAATTATTATTATCTGCTATCACGGGGTTAGTAGCCGTAACGTTGCGACATTTTTAGCGGAACAAGGTTATGAAAATTTATATAGTGTGATAGGTGGTTTTGAGGCTTGGGTGGACTCTAATCTGTCGATTGATGCAATATATTAAGATAGAAAGAGTGTAATGACAGAAGAGTAGGAGAGATTAATATTTGTTATTTTATAAATAATAATCCAACATTTTTATTTCTTTATATTAAATTGATTGGCACATTCTTACAAAAAAAGTTACTTTTTAAGCAAAAAATGAGGTAGAATCTGTGTGCTTTTTTATGGAATAAAGGCATAAGGTAGAGTGTTAACTCTCAATCTATCGTATAAATGTTAAGGACAACGTATGAATAAAATATTTAAAGTGATTTGGAATCAATCACTTGGGGCTTGGGTTGCAGCATCTGAGTTGGCGAAGGGCTATGGTAAATCCAGTTCAACAACTCAAACCGAGCAGAGTTGTAACATATCGGAGAAAGAATTAAAGACATTTTCGTTAAGTAAAGTATCTTTATCCGTTTTGGCTTTGCTAAGTGTCGGGAATAGTGCATTTGCTGCAATCGGTAGCCAATATCATACTACAGGTGCTTGGGATACCATTTCGATTGGTGAAAGGGATCCGAAATCAAAGGGTGCAAAAGTTGGTACCGGATCAGAGGATAATATACGTCAGCCAAGTTCGGTTGCAAACTCTGTTGCGATTGGTGGTAGCTCGACGATTATGAATACCAAACGAGCCCTTGCGTTAGGATATGAGTCAAAAGTTACAAATGGTAAAGAGGGTGGGGTTGCTCTAGGTGCGTTCTCAACGGTTGGGGGGACAAATACGGGGGCTGAAACTAAGAGTGTAACCTTAAACGGTGCTAATTATACCTATTTTGCTCAACCGGATAATAATACAGCTGTGCTTTCTATTGGTAGCGGTAAAAACGGTCGCCAGCAGAAATATCGTCAAATTCAAAATGTAGCAGCCGGTCGCGTTGCCGAAGATTCAAGTGATGCAATAAATGGTTCGCAACTTTATGCTGTGGTGAGAGCCCTAGGCAATGTAAGTGGTGGTGGTACGAGCGGCTTAACTAATTTTGTTGTGGGGGCAGATAAAAATCATAGTGCTAATGGCATTAATGTAACTAAAGATTCGAACCGTTTTGATGTTATTAGTGGTGACGAAAATTATCTTACCACTGCAGTGGATGGAAACAATATTAAAGTAGATTTATCACAAAAGTCTAAAAATGCCATTGATAATGTGAGCAAAAATACGCAAAACATTACTAAAAATGCGCAGAATATTACCAATAATGCACAAAATATTACTAAAAATACTCAGAATATCACCAAGAATGCAGGAGATATTGCCAAAGGTTTTGGCTTAAAAGCACAAGATAATCAGACGGTTAATAAAAAACTAGGTGAATTTGTCGAGGTTATTGGCGGTAACAGTAATATTAATACAACTGTTTCCAATGGCAAAATTAAGGTTAACTTAAATAACAGTTTAGATTTAGGTAATAACGGAAATGTAAAAATCGGTGGTACCGGTCTAAACAGTACAGGTTTAACCATTAACAATGGCCCAAGCGTAACAAACACTGGCATTAACGCGGGTAATAAAAAAGTTACTAACGTATCTGACGGTATTATTTCTAATTCCAGCAAAGAGGCAGTAAACGGTAGTCAGCTTTATGCAACTAATCAAAATATTACCAATGTAACTAATAATGTAACTAATCTAAAAAATGATGTAGCAAAAGGTTGGAATATTACGACTTCTAAGTCCGGTACGGGTAATGTAAGTGGTAATAATTTAACTAAAGTTGCAATGGGCGATACTGTTACTATTGATGCCGGTAATAATATCAATATTACTCAATCAGGTAAAAAGGTAACTATTGCTACTTCTTCCACACCTAATTTTAGTAGTGTAAATACCGGTAGTTTAACCGTTCGACCAAGTGGCAATGTGAATTTTGGCGGTAATGTTCTTACTAATGTTGGTGCGCCAACCAATAATACGGACGCAGCTAACAAACAGTATGTAGATGAAGGCCGTACAAAAGTTACTTCTAATGATGGTACAGTGAAGATTACTGAAAGTGGAGATAAACAAAAAGTTTATGATTTATCTGTTAACATCAGTAATGTTAGTGTTCCACAAAATATTAAATATAAAGGTGATACTGGGAGCGGCTCGAGTAAACTGAGTGAAGAACTTCATTTCAAAGGATCTGATTTAGTTAAGACTAAAGCTGAAAATGGTACGATTTCCTTTGATTTAGGTGATAATGCGACCTTTGGTTTAAATACTCAAAAAGGCAATGTCAGTAAGAAAGTCGGCAATACTATTGATATTGAAGGCAATAATTCAAACATTAATACGCTTGTAGATAATGGGAAAGTTAAAATCAACTTAAACAATAATTTGAATTTAACTGATGGCGGTAGTGTAACTATCGGCGATACCACATTAAACAGCACAGGTTTGACAATCAATAACGGACCTAAAGTCGTTAAAGACGGTATTGATGCAGGTAATAAGAAAATTACCAATGTTGCTGACGGTAATGTAGCGAAAGACAGTAAAGACGCAGTAAACGGTAGTCAGCTTTATGCAACCAACCAAAATATTACGAATGTAAGTAATAATGTAACTAATCTGAAAAATGAAGTTGCAAAAGGTTGGAACGTAAACACTTCTAAATCCGGTACGGGTAATGTATCCGGCAATTCTCTAACAAATATCAAAATGGGTGATACCGTTACGTTTGATGCCGGTAATAATATCAATATCACTCAAAATAACGGAACGATCAGTATTGCTACCTCACTAACACCTAACTTTAGTTCTGTGGATACCGGAAATTTAACGGTTAGAGGCGGCGGAAAAGTTGATTTCGGCGGTAATGCCTTAACCAATGTTGGTAATGGTACAAACGGCACTGATGCGGTGAACTTAAGTCAACTAAACGCATCAACGGCAGCTGCAAAAACCGAAGTGAAAGCAGGTAATAACGTTAATGTTACTGAAGAAAAAGGGGCTAATAATCAGACTGTTTATACGGTAAATGCCGATAAATCTACCGTAACCAATGGGTCTGACAAAGTAAAAGTAACGGAAACAGCTGGTGCGAATAATGTAACAAATTACTCGGTTGATCTTTCTGATGAGGCAAAAAATCAGCTTAAAAAAGAAGAAAGTGTTAATTCAACCACTTCTAATTTAATTGTTACTCAAAATACAACAAACGATACCGGCGGTAAAAACTATTCCGTAACTTTAAATAATACTCTTGATTTAACAAGTGCAGGTAGCGTTAAGTTAGGCGATACGCTATTAAACAGCACTGGTTTAACCATTACCGGTGGACCGAGTGTAACTAAAGGCGGTATTAATGCGGGTGATAAGAAAATCACCAATGTCTCAGAAGGCACCCTTTCCGCGGATAGTAAAGATGCGGTGAACGGTAGCCAATTATATGCAGCGGCGCAAAACATCACGAACATCACCAATGAAGTGGCGAAAGGTTGGAATTTGACCACCGCACAATCAGGTACGGGTAAAGTCAGCGGCAATACAACTGAAAAAGTGGCAATAGGTGAAACCGTGACCATTGAAGCGGGTGATAATATCAATATCACTCAAAGCGGTAAGAAAGTGACTATTGCGACTTCCAATAATATTACCGTAGGCACAGCCGGTAAAGACGGTCAAAATGGTATTGATGGCACAATCGGCGTGAACGGCAAAGACGGTTCTACGGTAGTCATTAATGGTAAAGATGGCTCAATTGGTTTAACCGGCCCGAAAG
>NZ_MLHS01000068.1 GCF_001999335.1 Rodentibacter sp. Ppn85
ATGGATTGTAACCCAGCCATTAACGACATTAACGTAGTTTTCCCTGCGCCGTTAGGGCCGAGTAAACCAATGGAGGTGCCTTGGGGGAGGTGTAGGTTTATATTGCACAATGCTCGTGTTTGAGTGTTGGGGTATTGATAGGAAATGCTTTTAATTTTTAACATTATTTAATTAACTTCAGTAAATATACAAAATGCCTTAAATTTATCTAACAATAAACTGCTATATTCTAAATTAGATAGTAAGAAAACAATTAAAAACATAATTACTACAAATAAAAGTAGTCCATAAAAACAAACTAAAGTTTTACTAAAAGCTATCTTTAATTGCGAATCTACACAATAACCCTCTGTATTCATTGAGAACGTAATATCAGAATTATTTTTTGAAATAACATCATCATACAATTTTCTAAACAATCTCTCTTGGCGTAAAAAGAAAGCATCTAAATACCAAAATAACAATATTGGAATTAAAGCAATAAATAGAAACTTATAGTTTTCCACAGATAATGCGAATAATGCAGAAACTAACGTTACAGCCCATCCCTTAATCATAAAAGAATTAGTTCCCGTACGATTAATTACACCTTGAATCATTTCTAAATAGGCTATTTTATTTTCGTCTGTCATACTACTCTCTTACTAATCTATATAGATTATCTAAATTCCTAACTTTATCTAGAACACGAGTACTGCTATTTTTCCACTTAACTAAAATATCCGAAGTTAGAGTAGTTAAGCCAGACATATTTGCTGGATATTTTATTCTTAAATTCTCTAACGACTCGGAGAATTCGATTGAATCACAGGTTGGTATATTTCTTTTAAAACGTTCAGGAATATTCTCTTGAAGTTTAGCAACTAACGATAATTCAGAATATATCCATGGAGATTCAGTTTCTCCATCAGAGCTAAAATACTCAGATGGGGTAAATGAATTTTGTGTTTCAACAAACATAAATACTTCACATTTATCAATCATATTCATTAATGCTGTTGATAGCATCATATGAACGTGACTCGTTGAACGATTTCTCTTTTGATAGTCATATGTATTACCGTTTAGGCTTTTACAGTACTTGTTATCAATTTTTTTCAATAACTCATCTGAATATCCCCAAACTGCTGAATCAATAAATGAATTAAGTCCAAAATGTGTTTTAAGCCATCCAGCCAACCCTAACACATACTCCTCATCTTTATGTGAGTGAGAAATAAATATATCGGCATTTATAGATGGAAACCAATAGTTTACAATATCGTCTGCCTGTAAAGAACCATCAGGATTTGTAAATTCTGTTAAATCACTTTCTACTGATTCTTTAATGTTATTAAATTGAGAGCAACCAATACTAACTAAATATTCCCAACTAGTGGAAACATTTTCTTCAATATATGTTAATTCATTTAGATCTATTTTAAATTTCTTATACATTAAAACTCCTACATTGTAAGTAATTTCCATAATTGCTTTTCATTATCCGCAATCCCTCGCAAAAATGCACCAATCTCATCATACCCCTCTGCATTTGGCTTGCGACATTGTTTCACACAAAGGGTTGCAAATTCTCGCCATTGGTCGCCGATTTCAGTCATTTGCTCGGAAGCTTGCTTGAATTTGGGTTCGTTGCAAATTTCAGCCGCTTGTTCGAGAAAATAAGCATAAAGATAACGAAAACCTGCTCCGCCTGTGCCGATTTCTTCCTGCATTCGCACGATATGTCCGAGGTACAAGCGGTTGTATTTCTCACCTTTTTTACCATTTGCCAATTTTTCGATAGATTTCGCCACCGTGCGAATCCCTTTTACGCCAACAAAAAACAGTGGGGCAAGCATTTGTTTGGCTTGTTTACGGATTGCCTTGCGGACTAAAGTCGATAGGTCAATTTGAGAAAAATCAGGCGTTTGTTCAAAATAATACATCAGCCCTTTTGCCGCCAATGCCCCTTTGGCAAAACGGGCTTTTTGCAAATCTTGAACCGCACAGCGTTGCACTGTTTCAAATACCGGATCGCTGATTAAATATTCCTCTTGCTCTTTGCCATACACCAATAAATTATGGGCGTTAAAATGGAAACGCATTTCGGGTGGAAAATAAGGCAGCCAAAAAACCGACGTCTGCAAGCCGACTAATTTGCCGTTTTGCAACGCTTGATCTAACGCCTGTTTCCCTGCCATTTCATTAGAAAATTTCTGCATTTTCAACCGCACTTTCAGCATTTTCGACACATTTTTAATAATGTGCTTCGGTGGAATACGGTAAGAAATCAATGGCATTCCGCTGACTTTGATAATCGGCAGATAAACAAACGTCAAAGCAGATGCCAAACCAAAGACCATCGCCTCGTTCAGCTCCGCCCCGTGCGATTTTAATAACGTTGACATCACCCCGCTTTCGCAATGGGCGGTGTGTTGGTGGGTAAAGTTATTCATTTGTAAAATTTTCTAAAAATATCACTGCTTATTTCTTTAATTTTAAGAGCTGCTTTATATAAATTTCGCCCTCTTTTTCTTTTTCTAAACGGCGTTGTTGATTAAATTTATCATATTCCAACAAGGCTTTTTTATCAGCTTGTTCTTTGCTAATAGAACCCTGATTTTTCAACACATTTCGGTCGTTAAAAGCTAGAAAGCTATCCAACTTTTCTTCCCAATCCTTTAAGAAAAATTGTTTTTTACGGCTGGCTTGATCTTCAGCAAAATCCAACCACATTGATACAATCCGATTTAACGCCGTAATTTCTCGTTCATTCAAATAGTTTTTCGCCACAGTAACATCTTTTCTGACAACATCTGAACCACGAAAATTGGTTAATCCCATATTCGGCAATTCTGCATTAGCTCGTTGGAAAATCAGTTCCGCAGCTGTTTTATCCGTGCAGGCAAAATGGAGTTTATTCTGTATTTTTTGGAAAAACTGCGTAGTTTCTTTAAAACTAGGCTGATAATCTGCCGCTAGGGTAAAAATCTCTCTCACACGCAAATACATTCGGCGTTCACTCGCCCGAATATCCCGAATTTTATCCAATAACAGATCGAAATAATCATCCGCTTGATTTGTACCAATTGGCGGATTTTTTAACCGTACTTCATCTAACACAAAGCCTTTCTGGATATATTCACTTAATGTTCGGGTTGCCCACTGACGAAACTGAGTGCCACGAGTGGAGCGTACACGGTAGCCAATCGCTAAAATCATAGGTAATGAATAAATCTGAGTGTTGTAATTCTTACCATCAGCAGCAGTTGTCAACTGAAAGTTGACAACTGAATTTTCGCTTAACTCATTTTCTGCCAAAATTGCTTTAATATGCTTGCTAATATTTTGCTTAGTTGTTTGATAGAGTTCTGCAATTTCCAACTGACTGAGCCATAATTGTTCACCTAATTCACGGAGAGTGAATTGGGATAAGCCGTCTTCGGTGGTGTAAATGATAATATTGTTATATTTTGACATCGTTATTTCTTTGCAGGATATAAATCTATTAATAAACTAACTAGCACTCATACTTAATTGCACCAATCTTGAATAAAAAATCTTCTCCTACAAGCATAGGATGATAGCTAACTCCTCCTGTAAGTTCTTCTGGATGTAGAATAATTGTTTTCCCATACATATTTTTCTTACCTATTACTTTTCCATAAGTCGTAGGAAATGTGAAATCTAAAATTTCCATCGAGGGTAACGTTAGCCAAGTATGTATTTTTACGGAATTGTTTGATACTTCCGTTTTTAGTAAAGATTCTAATGAGTCTTCTGACTGATAAAACATTTTATTATTACCGACTTGAATATATCCAATAGTGTAATAAAGCGGACAATCAAATAATTTCTTCAATTTTTCTTTAAATTCGAAATGAATTTTAATACATTGAGCTACTATTTGGTCAAGTGTAAATTGAGGCAACTCACCCTGACAGAAATCTATTAATTTTTTCTCATTATCACTATTTTTTAACAATCTAGCTTCTGTATAAAAAACTGGGTGCCCTATATCAAGGGAAAGCCTTTTAGTTCTTTCTACTGCTTTTTCGAACTCAATTTTATAATCATTCATAAAATCTTCCCTATGCAATTTATCTAATGCTAGTTTGAATGCCTCTGCATACTTTTTCAAATTTCTCTCACTCAACTTCCCAAAAACCTCAGGTCTAAAATGCCGTTTGATTTGCCATTGCCAGAAACCGGTGGCTTGGGCGAGGGTTTGGAGATCGTAGCGGTTTTTATACATTAGGTAGTAAATAACCGATTTTTCGCCGTTTTTGACCGCTTGTAGTGCCTGTTCGGTCAGTTGATTAAGTTCGTCCACCGCCTGTTCGGTGGCAAATTCTTCCGCTTGCCAGCCTGTGCTAGTACCTGCTTCAAATTTTCCGTTGCGGGTGGCGTAAATCACTTTCCGTTGCCCTTGGAAAATTTTGCTGTCGTCTTGGGGAATGTCATCAATTTCCATTGATAACCTCCAACAACATAAAACAACTTGAAAATCGTCCGCTCTCTGGCACATAGCAAATCACTTTTTGCCCCGATTTCAGATCGAACGTGCGGCTAAATTCTTCCAAAATAATGTAAATCGATGCTGAACCTGTATTGCCGCAATAGGTCAGATTGGTAAACCATTTTTCCTGCGGAATTTCAAAATTAATATTGCGTAAACCGTCTAACAAGCGATCGCGGAAGAAACCTGATGAATAGTGCGGTAAGAAATAGTCAATATTTTCTGCTTGCAAATTATATTTTGAAATCAACCGCTTAAGTGCATTTTCGACGGTGCAACGCACAATATTTTCGTTGAGTAATTTCACATCCTGTTTAATTGCCATAAAACTTTGTGCGTCACGTTCCGCTTGCGAAACGGATTTCCAGCTCACAAATTTGCCGTCTTGCACATCACCACCTGCGTACATACACACAGGCATTTCATTGGCAAAGGAAACCAATTCAATCCAGTCGATTTTAAAACTTAACCCTTTTTCATTCGGTTGATTGGAAAGTGCCACTGCACCAGCACCATCCGATAACATCCAACGCAAGAAATCTTTTTCAAAACCGATTTCTGGTCTCGCATTTTCAAGTAATTTACTGTCTGCTTCTGCCTTGAAATTTTCGCTACGCATAATCGCTGATGCACATTCAGACGCCACCGCTACCGCACATTGATGATCCCCAGTACGAACTGCATTGAAGGCGTGTTTCATTGCCGCCATTCCAGCCGCACATACACCCGACATCGACATCACTTCCATCGGTGGGGCATTTTCAAGCAAGCCGTGTACCATCACGCCTTGTCCCGGTAAAATTTGGTCTGGGTAAGACGTACCTACCGCAAGACTGGTAAACGCATTTGCAGAAATTCCTAAGTTTTTGACCGCTTGCACCGCAAGTTCAGTGCTAGTGTGTGTCGCTTGACGAGTTTTCGGAGCAATCGCATAATAACGTTGCTGAATACCATTAGAACGTAGGATCATTTTACGCACTCGAGACGGTGTTTCGCCCACCATACCAAGTACAGTCTCCATTTCATCGTTTGAAACGGGAGCATTAGGTAAGAAAGCAGAAATTTTATTAATATAGACGTTTTGCATTAGCTATTTTCCCGTCTCATTCGTTCGTGTAATTTTTCGATCTGTGATAAATCACTATCTTTTGATAACACTTGCAAGTTTTCTAGTTTCGCTGTTGCATAATGAAACATATCAAATTTACGTTTTTCTAAATTTTTAGGTACATTATCTCTTTTCGATTCATACTCATCAAAGCGATATAAATCTCGTGCAAGATCGGCAATTTCATCTCGAATATCTAAAGATTTAAATTGTTTTAGAATATGTTCTAATTGGGCTAATTTAGTTTTATCTTGCCATTTTACTCCTCTCAATACTTCATAACGAATTAATGGCGTTAATACAAAACGGTTATTTTCATCTTCTAGTTTTTGCTCAAAATCAATAAGCACTTCTCGCTTTTTTGTCTCGTCTGCATTAGGATCAACAAGATAAACTAAATAATTGGTATCTAATAAATAATCTGCCATTATTTATTCTCCATATTTGCTAATTCTTGCTGAACTAATTGTAATAAGGCTTTTTTAGCTTCCTGTTGCTTATCTTCATTTAGTCGTAACCGTTTTAATTCATTTAAATTCACATCAAAAGCATCATGCAATAAATCAATAAAAGATACATTGCTTGGATAATCAATCAACTTGCCATAAACAACACCATCACTTTTATCCCGTTCTAAACGATAGGCTTCACCGTGTTCTAATTGACTGATTACTAAAGATGAATGCGTTGTAATAAAAAATGTCGTATTTGGAAATAGTTTCTTCAACAACGGAATAATTTTTACTTGCCACTGATTATGTAAATGGCTTTCTATTTCATCAATAAGCACAACACCACGCACATTGGCAATCTGTGTTTCATTAGTAAAATAACTATATCCTGCGATAATGGATTGAAGAATTTTTAAGATTGATGAAAAACCACTAGATAGCTCGGACAATTCTCGTTTTTGATTTTCGATCCGAATAAAAACTTCATTTGAGCCAGAAGTTTTTAAATATAGGGGATCTATTCTTTCATCTATCTTATTCAATAAATCTAACAAGGTTTTTAATTCAATTTCTCGATTATCTTCTTCTGCTTGATAAGGGTTGGCAGATTGAGCTCTCTGAACAATCCATTCTTCAATATCTACATCCATATTAAGATTTCTAATTCTCTCTGGATTTCCATTAAAACATTCCAATAGATACTGTATGTATTTATCTTTTCGATCTGATTTGTTTCCTAATTCTGAAATTCTATTTCGTTCATAAATAGGTTTAGATTGTAATTCACCACGGTGTTGTGCAGATAAATAAACAACAGGAAAATTATGCATTAACAAAGTTATATTATGATTATTATTTGCTGGGGAATAGCCTTCTCCATATTTATTTATATCTAACGAAAAGTCATTTTTGTTAAATTTCTTAAAAGGTACATACTTAGTTTGAATATAGCTATGCTGCTGTCTTATAATAGAATTACTAGATAATAATAAAACACTAAACCAACTCTCTAAGAATTTCGTTTTCCCTACACCATTTTCCCCAATTAACGTATAAACTCGTTGTTCTGGTAGAAAATCTAATTCCATTGTTCCTACGCCTCTCACTTGCTCAAAGCGTATTTTTCCTGATAATAACTCTTTCATAATATTTCCTTCTTATTCTCCACTCGGCTCGGCAAAATAGCGTTTTTGTTCATTTAATTTTTTCTGTATCAGTGGTTTTAATAGACGTTTTATCACCGCTGAAATCGGGACAACCGTTAAAATCATAGCCACTAAGAAAACAATATAGAAGTATAATACGATTTTGCGAAAACTCGGTGAAATTTGACCGCACTTTATCAGCAATTTTCCCCAAATATGGAAGCTTCTTGCCCCGACTTTTTCGCTCATCATGAGTTTTTCGTCAATTTTTACTGCACCCATATTTTGGAAAAGGGTTTTATCAAGCGGTTGATTTTCTGTTATTTTTTGTAAAAGCACGGTTCCGAAGCGTTGCATATCTTTTATTTCACTTTCGGCAATACCCGCACTCGGCAACCAAGCAACTGCTTTTTTCTTCCCTGTAAGCATCCACATTGGTGTGGTGATAAAACTTGCCCAGTCGTTAGATTGATCCACTTTTACTACATTCGCAATCAAATTTGCACCACAATCCGCCAATAAGGATTTCATTTTTTCTTGTGCCTGCAGCCACATATTACGGCAGCCGATCAGGGTAATGACCGGAGTATTTTTTAAATGTCTTTGAGCTTGTTCCGATTGTAAAAAAGCAGTTATCGGCTGACTTGGCGAAAGAAACCAAACTGTGTAGGCGACAATCACGAGATCGTATTTTTTTTGTTGGAGTTCGGGGGAATGAATGGGGGCAGGTTGCAAATGCACCGTTTCGGGAAATTGATTAAAAAAGGAAATAAATTTCCAAGGGAAAGGATAAGGTTCGCATGGTTTAATGATGTGATGTTCTATATAAATATCATTGCTTTGTAACGGTTTAAGAAAATGTTCAACAAGACGGGAAAGTTGTCCTGTTTGTGAATAGGAAATGACAAGGATATTTTGAGATTCTTTTGGCATAGGCATGGTCATATCAAATTCAAAAATAGATTCAATTTAATTCTTGATGTTTAAACTTCAATAAGTCCCGACGCTCTTTTTTATTCGGGCGGCGGTCGGGGTGGGGCATTGAGAGGGCGTTATTTTTTCTTGCCCATGCCGTTTCTTCTCGTTTTTTCACACTTTGATCCGTTTCACGATAAAGCAACTGTGCTTCGGGTGCGCCACGTCGCTGGCTGCTTAATGCCAGTATTTCCACTTCTTTTTCTTCATTTCCTTGGCGTAATTTTAAGATTGCACCGATTTCTACGATTTTGCTCACTTTTGCACGTTGTCCGTTGTAATGTACCTTGCCTCCTTCAATCATTGCTTTGGCAATACTACGGGTTTTATAGAAACGGGCTGCCCATAACCATTTATCGAGGCGAACGTCTTTTTCTTCCATTTACGATCTCTCTTTGCTTAATTTGTGATACAGTTTGTGTCCATGGTATCACAAAATAAGGGAAAACCTATGATGTCGGATGATCAAACGTCGTTGCCGAAAATTTTATCTACACGCACAATAGCAAAATCCCGTTTATTTGAAATTCAGGCGGTTGATTTAGAATTTAGCAACGGTGAAAAGCGAACCTATGAACGTTTTAAACCCGGTTTAAATCAGGCGGTGATGATTGTGCCGATTGATGGAAATGATCTTTTACTGATTAGAGAATACGCTGTGGGTACGGAACATTACGAGCTTGGTTTTCCAAAAGGTGGCGTAGATATGGGAGAAACCCCACAAGAGGCGGCAAATCGTGAGCTAAAAGAGGAAATTGGCTTGGGGGCAAAACAGTTTCATTTTTTGCGGACGGTCATCACCAGTCCAAGTTATATGCGTAATCCAATGCATATTTTTATTGCGCAGGATTTCTACCCCTGTAAGCTTGAAGGAGACGAACCCGAACCGTTGGAATTGGTTCGTTTTCCGCTTGCTGAATTAGATGAATTGATTGGCGATCCTAATTTTAATGAAGCCCGAAATTTGACCGCACTTTATGCGTTGAGAGATTATTTGAATAGTCTGGGATGATGGAGTATTAATCATTTTCTAATAAATGACCTATTTATTAAATATTTTTTAATTTAATTAAAGAAATATTAAAATAATTCTTGAACTTTTTTATGTTTCTTGGGAAAGTGAACGTCTTTTTACTTAACCTAGGAAAAATTATGCCTCATTCAAATTTAAAAGAACTCACGTTTCGTGGGATGATTCTCGGGGCGTTAATTACAGTGATTTTCACTGCGTCTAACGTCTATTTGGGGTTAAAGGTCGGGATGACTTTTGCCTCTTCTATTCCTGCCGCTGTTATTTCTATGGCGGTGTTAAAATTCTTTAAAGATTCTACTATCTTGGAAAATAACATGGTTCAAACCCAGGCTTCCGCAGCCGGTACCTTATCTTCCGTTATTTTCGTTTTACCGGGTTTGTTAATGATGGGATACTGGAATGATTTTCCATTTTGGCAAACTATGTTGATTTGTGCCTCCGGCGGGACATTGGGGGTCTTGTTTACTATTCCATTACGTCGTGCGATGGTCGTGAATAGTGATTTACCTTATCCGGAGGGTGTAGCCGCTGCCGAAATTTTAAAGGCGGGGAATCATGACAAAGATAATTCCGGTGCAAAAGACATTGCGTATGGCGGGGTATTAGCGGGAGTAGTGGCATTTTTAACAAACGGCTTGCGTGTGATGGCGGATGGGGCG
This sequence comes from Rodentibacter sp. Ppn85, assembly GCF_001999335.1. Taxonomy (GTDB): domain Bacteria; phylum Pseudomonadota; class Gammaproteobacteria; order Enterobacterales; family Pasteurellaceae; genus Rodentibacter. Next base: position 9,871 of record NZ_MLHS01000068.1, read on the forward strand.
AGTGCATGGATTCAAACCGGTAAAGCCGCTTTCCAATTGCCAATGGGATTCTCTCTTGCGTTGTTAGGTGCCGGCTATTTAATCGGTATCGTAGGCGGTATCGCAATATTAGTCGGATTGGTTCTAACTTGGGGTGTTGCCGTTCCATTCTTTACCATGTCCGGTGATATGCCGACAGATATGGGCTTAATCGATTTTGCGATGAGTACATGGAAAACCAAAGTTCGTTTTATTGGTGTTGGCACTATCGGTATTGCCGCAATCTGGACATTATTGGTTTTAATGAAACCTATGGTAGAAGGCATGGTGCATTCGTTCCGTATGTTGAAAGGAGGTCAATCCGAATCGGATCATCGCATTGATATCGATCTCTCACCAAAAACTATGATTTATATCCTTATTGCAACCGTTGTATTGATCGTGATTTCATTACATCACTTTATTGCGGCTTCACCTATTTCTCCGGAGCTTTCTATTTTATTAGTTGTGGTTTGTACTTTCTTAGCGGTATTTATTGGCTTTTTTGTGGCGGCCGCTTCCGGGTACATGGCGGGGTTAGTGGGATCGTCATCCAGTCCGATTTCCGGTATCGGGATTATTTCGGTGATTGTGATTTCCCTTGTATTGGTTTCTATCGGTAATGCTGCGGGTTTATTTGAAACTACAGATGGTCAGCAATTTTTAACCGCACTTACGCTGTTTACGGCGTCTATTGTTTTAACCACCGCAACGATTTCTAACGATAACTTACAAGATTTAAAAACCGGTCTATTGGTTGAAGCAACGCCATGGCGTCAGCAAGTGGCATTGATTATCGGCTGTTTTGTCGGTGCGCTGGTGATTGCACCGGTATTGGAAATTTTATATCACGCTTATGGTTTCAGCGGCGCATTGCCACGTCCGGATATGGATCCGACCCAAGCACTTTCCGCACCGCAAGCCACGATTATGACAACCATCTCACAAGGTATTTTTACTAATCAATTAGAATGGACATACATTTTAACCGGTGTAGGTTTAGGTGCGGTGTTAATTATTATTGATGCCTTCTTAAAAAAAGTGAGTAATAAAGCCTTTGCATTACCGGTATTAGCGGTGGGGATGGGGATTTATTTACCGCCGTCTATTAATACACCGGTTGTAGTTGGTGCTTTCTTAGCTTGGTTTATTAACCGCCATATTACAAAATATGCGGCACGCACCGGCGATAAACAAATTTTGGCTAAAGCCGAACGTTTTGGTACGCTTTTCTCAGCTGGATTGATTGTGGGGGAAAGTCTAATGGGAGTTATTCTTGCATTTATTATTGCGGCTTCTGTTACATCTGGTGGTTCGGAAGCACCACTGGCACTTAACCTTGAAAATTGGGGCGGCATTAGTGAGATACTCGGCTTAACCGTATTTATCCTAGGGATCATCATTTTTGCTTCTCGCGTATTACGTGCGAAAAAATCTGATTAATCCCTAAAATTCCTTTAAAATAGGCTATCTTTCCCGATAGCCTATTTTTTATGAAATCTTATCTTAAAGCATTAATCTTATTTCCTCTCATTTCACAGGGATTAGCGATTGTGCTGCTTTGGCTTTGGGATCGACATGTCAATCCTTTTAAGATTTACGCCATGGTTACTTTTATTTTCATCACGATTCCCGCTTTTCTGATTAGCCTCATTACCGCCAAATTCCGTTATATACGCTATAACATTGTCGCAATCGTGTTGTGTTCCGCATTAGTGGGCTTTTTTTATCCTACCATCCTCATATTTTGTTTCTCTGACAGACTAGATATTGCGTTTATACCAGGATTGGTGTTTATGTGCCTTATCACATTTTTCGCTTTACTTATGCTGCCATCGCTTTTGCCAAAAACCAAATCATCATAAGAAATTGTAGGGAGATTTTATGAAACGTTATCGCAAAGCATTAATTTTGTTTCCGCTGATTTTGCAAGGGTTAGCCACTGCATTATTTTGGTTTTTGGATTGGGATCTTGATGTAATCATACCTTTTAGCCACTACCTTTTCATTGCTTTTATCCTAGCAACCATCCCCGCTTTTCTGATTGCTTTGGTCGCCACTAAATATCGCTATGTACGCTATAATATCCTATCGATTGTGCTATGTTCATCATTGATCGGTTTTTTCTATTTTTATTTCATTGCTTATTTATTGGTCGTAATAAAAGAACCGGATATATCAATCTGGACATGGTTAATTAAAGATGGGCTAGTGCTGGGATTATTAAATATGTGCGGTATGGTGTTTTATTCTCTCTTTGTCTTGCCATTTTTATTACCCAAAACAAAATCGTGATGAAAAATATTGTCGGGAGGTTTTATGTTGCCGCTTAATGAACACTTACTCAATCAAGTTTTACCGATTGCCTACCAAGCCGGTGATCATCTAAAACGTTTTTACCAACAGCATATTGATGTACAAATTAAACAGGATAATACGCCAGTAACTGAAGCTGATCTTTTTGTTAGCCAATTTTTAATAGAAAAACTGACCGCACTTTTCCCTCAAATACCGGTACTTTCTGAAGAAAATTGTGATATTCCTTTTGAGGAACGCAAAACTTGGAAAGAATATTGGCTCATCGATCCGCTCGATGGTACACAACAATTTATTAATCGCACCGATCAATTTTCCGTTTTAATCACTCTAGTCCGTAACAATAAACCCGTGTTAAGCGTTATTCACGCCCCGATATTATCCCTTACTTATTATGCGATGGAAGATTTTGGTGCCTTTAAAAAACAAGGCGGACAAGTAAAAAAATTGGCTAAAAATACCATAGATGTTAACTGCACTTCCTGTTCCCCAACATTACGCATTGCGGTGGGGGCAACTATGTCACAGCAAAAAGTGCGGTCAATTTTACCGAAAGATTTTCCTTGTGAATTTGTTGTGATGGGTTCTAGCAGTTTAAAAAGCGGTTTGGTGGCGGAAGGCATGGTAGATTGCTATGTTCGCCTTGGGCAAACCGGAGAATGGGATACGGCAGGGGCAGACGTTTTATTGGGGGAAACGAACGGAAAAATTTTTGACCCGCAATTTGCACCGCTAACGTACAACCAACGCGAAACATTGATTAATCCGGATTTTGTGATGGTGGCAGATAAATCTATAAATTGGAAATTTATCTTTCGATTTAATTGATTGGTTAGATGGGTAATTTTCGTTAGAATAGTCTGTCATTTCACTCAGTATTTTTATAAGGATAATTATGCAAACTGAGAACTGCTGTATCGTAATTTTTGGCGCATCCGGTGATTTAACCCACCGAAAACTCATTCCGGCACTTTATAATCTCTTCAAAATTGGAAGATTAGGAGGCAACTTCTCTGTGCTTGGTGTTGCGCGTTCGGAACTTAATGATGAAACTTTCCGCATGAAAATGCGTGAAGCCTTAATCAATAATGAAGATACCACACCTGAAACCCTTGATGAATTTTGTCATCATCTTTATTACCAAGCCGTGAATACGGCGGATGCCGCAGACTATGGCAAATTAGTGCCTCGTTTGGACGAATTACACGATAAATATCAAACCTGTGGCAACACACTCTATTATATGTCCACTCCGCCAAGCCTTTATGGTGTTATTACCGAATGTTTGGCGGCACATGGCTTAAATACGGAGGAATACGGTTGGAAGCGTATTATCGTAGAAAAGCCCTTTGGCTATGATGAAAAAACGGCGCAAGTGCTGGATGTACAAATTCACCGTTTCTTTGAAGAACAGCAAATCTACCGTATCGACCATTATCTTGGTAAAGAAACCGTGCAAAACTTGCTCGTATTGCGTTTTTCTAATGGCTGGTTTGAACCGCTTTGGAATCGTAATTTTATTGATTATGTTGAAATCACCGGTGCCGAATCCATTGGCGTTGAAGAGCGTGGCGGCTATTATGACGGCTCCGGTGCAATGCGGGATATGTTCCAAAATCACTTATTGCAAGTGCTTGCAATGGTGGCAATGGAACCACCGGCAATCATTAATGCGGACTCAATGCGTGATGAAGTGGCAAAAGTTATGCACTGTTTACGTCCTCTCACACAAGAAGATGTGGAGCATAATTTAGTGCTTGGTCAATATACCGCCGGTGAAGTGAAAGGCAACATAGTGAAAGGGTATTTGGAAGAAAAAGGCGTACCGGCAGATTCACACACAGATACTTATATGGCACTGCGTTGTGAAATCGAAAATTGGCGTTGGGCTGGCGTACCTTTCTATGTGCGTACGGGGAAACGCTTACCTACTCGCGTGACAGAAATTGTGATTCATTTTAAAACCACACCACATCCGGTATTCAGCCAAAATGCCCCGGAAAATAAACTCATCATCCGTATTCAACCGGATGAAGGCATTTCAATGCGTTTTGGGTTGAAAAAACCGGGAGCCGGCTTTGAAGCCAAAGAAGTGTCAATGGATTTCCGCTATGCGGATCTTGCCGGTGCACAAGTTTTGACGGCCTATGAACGTTTATTGCTGGACGCGATGAAAGGTGATGCAACGCTATTCGCTCGTACGGATGCGGTTCATGCCGCATGGAAATTTGTTCAACCTATCTTAGATTATAAAGCTAACGGTGGGAGAATTCATGAGTACGAAGCCGGTACTTGGGGGCCTGTCGCTGCGGATAAACTTATTGCCAGACAGGGCAAAGTATGGCGTAAACCGAGCGGTTTGATGAAGAAAAAGGTATAAAAATGAACACCATAATTTTTGATACGGCACAACAAGCAGTTGAAAAAATTGCGCAAGAATTAAAAACATATAGTGAACAACAACGCCCGATTCATATTTCGTTATCGGGCGGAAGTACGCCAAAATTATTGTTTAAGACCTTAGCACAGCCCCCTTACAATACAGAAATTCATTGGCAAAACCTACATTTTTGGTGGGGGGATGAACGAATGGTTGCGGCACAAGATCCCGAAAGTAATTATGGCGAGGTGCAAAAGCTTTTGTTCGATCATATTCAAATTCCTGCTGAAAACATTCATCGAATTCGTGGCGAAAATGAACCGCAGGTTGAACTGAAGCGTTTCCAAGAAGAACTAAGTGCGGTCATTTCTGACGATGTTTTTGATTGGATTATTTTAGGCATGGGGACGGATGGACACACGGCTTCGTTATTCCCGTATCAGACGAATTTTGATGATGAAAACCTTGCGGTGATTGCAAAACACCCTGACAGCGGGCAGATCCGTATTTCTAAAACGGCAAAATTAATTGTGCGGGCAAAACGCATTACTTATCTTGTTACGGGAGAAAGCAAGGCGAAAATCCTAAAAGAAATCCAAACCGTACCGGCTGAATATTTACCTTATCCGGCAGCGAAAATTAAAGCCCAAAACGGCATAACGGAGTGGTACTTGGATAAAGCAGCGGCAGAGTTGTTATAGTGGAAATTATGGCCCATATTTTGACCGCACTTGTGGCACTCGAACATTTTTATATTCTTTATTTAGAAATGTTTGCTGTTGAAGGAAAAACAGCCAAATGCATTTTTAGTTTAACGGACGAATTTATCGCCCAACAGAAAGTGAAGGCGATGTTTGCTAATCAAGGGGTGTACAACGGTTTTCTGGCTGCTGGGATTATTTTCGGTTATGTCATTCAGCAAATTTCAGTGATTTATTTCTTTTTAACTTGCGTGATTATTGCTGCGACTTTTGGAGCGATGCAACGAAGAATAAAGGGATTTTGGTGAAACAGGGATTGCCGGCGGTGTTGGTATTGGTGTGTGAGATAATATTACACATCTTATAGATGTTTTTAGGAATAATAAAATGGATGAATCAACAATAAGAATAATAACAGCTATTATTGGTTCAGTAGCGACAATTATAGCAACAATAGTTTCAATATTTGCATATAAAAATAATTCATATAATAAAAGGGCTGTTCAAGATCTTGAGCTGACTTATAAATATTTTTCTAAGGAAAATATTAAAAAGACAGAATTAGAGCATGAATTTTTAAAGGACATGGCTTGTAGCTCTGTTTCTTATTTTAAAGGGAAAAAATTTGAT
>NZ_MLHS01000069.1 GCF_001999335.1 Rodentibacter sp. Ppn85
TTATAACCGTAAACTGAATAGTCAAAATGCAGATTCGGTCAGTCACCAAGGGGCAATGATAGCGACCCTCAACAAGCATCTCAATATCAACGCCGGCGGGGATTATCATCAAACGGCGGGGCAATTACTGGCGAAACAACAGCTTAGCCTTCAAGCGGCCAATATCACCTTTGACACGGCAATCAACCGCCAACAGTCGGACAGTCATCAGAGCGATTTAAAAATCGGTCAGTTTGCCCGGGTGAGTTCGCCATTAATCGACTTGATTCAGAGCGTAGAAAGTGCGGTCAAAAATAAAGATGCTTCCGACAGAGTGAAAACGGCACAAGCGTTAGGTTTAGCGGCGAAAGGCTATACGGCTTACACGGACGCAGCGGCAGGCGGTGCCTTAATTCGAGTGGAAAGCGGTTCGGGTTTTTCGCATAAACGGGAGACAACGGACGCAATGCGCGAATTCAGTTTGGGTAACAGCGTGAATGCCAACGCTATCCGTATCACGTCAACAGAAGGGGATATTCGCGCCAAACAAACGGATTTTACCGGCTGGGACAGTGAGGGCAAACGCCAAGCGGACAGCCGTATTCAATTGAATGCTTATAAAGACCTGATATTGGAATCGGGACAAAGTGCTGAGAAATTTAAAGGTAAACAACAAAGTGCGGGCTTTGAATCGGGCGTAGGCTTTGCGGTTGGCGCACAGACGGGAGTATATATTTACGCTCAAGCGGGATTCACGCAAGGTAAGCAAGAAGAGCGTCACCTCACCCAACATAACAGTCATCTTGATACGGCGCACTTAAGCCTGACAAGCGGCGGAGACACCACCTTATCCGGTGCGGTAGCGAAAGCAAACCGCATTGATGCGGACATCAAAGGCAACCTCTGCATCGAAAGCCGCCAAGACGAACATCTCTCAAAAAGCAGCAGCTCGGGCGGTGGCTTACGGGTACAGGGCGGCATAGGCACGGCGTGGGGCGCAAGCGGTTATGCGAATGCGTCAAGCGGCAAGGCACAGGGTAAACAAGTGATTGAACAATCGGGTTTATTTGCCGAGGAGGGCGGTTATCATATTAATGCCGATAATGTTCATCTGAAAGGCGCAGCGATTGCCTCAACCAATGCGACAAACAGCGAACTGAAAACCAATAAGCTGACTTTTGAAGATATTCAAAATGAAAGTCAAAGCCGAGCGATAAGCGGCGGCAT
>NZ_MLHS01000007.1 GCF_001999335.1 Rodentibacter sp. Ppn85
AAATACGCCGTTACAGTGAAGCTCAATTTAAACAATTTTTTTGGCTTTGGATTATTGCGCTTTTCGGCGTATTCGGATTCAACCCCGAATATAGGGAGATTGTACGCGATGAAATTGAATGGGCTATTTCACCAGATATGAGACTTATACCTCAGTACGATAAATTACGAGAGAGACGCATAGACCTAGGAAAAAATATCCTACCTATGAAGAATATAAAGAGGGAATGTTAGAGATCCATGGCTCACGCCGTTACACCGGTGCTTTTGCAATGTTCTTTCCGGTATTTCTATTTTTTATGCTCGTATCGCCAAATTGGCGCCCATTACGTATCGATACCAAACGACGCATTGCCTACTTTTGGCAATTCGGCAAGTTTTATATCACCCGATACGATGAAAGAACCAACCCACTCAGTGCGCTAAAACCTGATTTTCATCATTCAAGTTTAGTTAAGCCCGAACACGCGGCATTAATTATTTCTGTGCCGCATGAAACCGATCCCGATAAAACGGCAAATGTAGATTTGGGCATCTACCGCCCCGCCTGTGATTTTCAAGATCAGGTATTAAGAGAATTTTTAACCGACTATATGCAAAGCCTAAATCCTGATGAGGAATTTGCCCGTTACTTCAAAAAAGAAAAACGCTTATGGTCGGACTATATTAACTTCTTTTATCATTTAAGCCTGTTCCCGACCCGTGGCTATAATGAAAAGAAAACCGAAGCCAAAATCCAACAATGGCTTGAAAACAACCCAGAGATTTATTAAAAACGCAGCTATTTTTAACCGCACTTTTGAGGTAGGGACGCCACGCTGGCGTCCGTAAAAAATCAAATGATTTCATAAAATTGAATGGCGGCAACAAACCGTATGGGGTGCACCGGGCGAGCGTGGCGAACAGTTTTCGGATTTAGGCTCGGCAAAAGTGAAGAAAAAACGCATACTATCAAATTGTATTGAGTTAGATTTTTCCGACGCACAATCGATTGGTGCGACAACGCCTGCGCCCGATTGGCGTAATCTGAGCAGAACCGTTATCGCTACACAAGGCGTATTAACCTTAAAATATCCGAAATTAGGTTCTTCGACTGACCATTTTATTGTTCAACGCCTATTTAGAATAAATGAGATATAAGGGGAAATTATGTTTAATTTTGATAATCGAATGACATCTTATACACCCGATACGATTTCAAGAAATATTAAACGGGTGAGAAGCGGTGTTATTGAAGTATGCCGTTATAGTGATGCCAAGTTTAGGCAATTTATTTGGATGTGGTTTTTAGTGATTACCTTTTTTTGGATATGGAACATCCTTGATCCTGAGCAGCCGTTACATAATAAAATGAAATGGGCGTGGGATGCTCAAAATTTAAAAATTGAACTTATTGAATTTATAAGGGACCCTAAAAATCCTGAATACACCAGAGGAGGACAATCACTTAGTGAATATTCAGAGCTCTTATTATCTAACTCTAAATCTGACATTCAAAATGCATGGTTATTACTAAGCATACCCTTCTGGTTTTTATTACTACTCGTGGCTCCCGACTGGCGCCCATTACGTATCGATACCAACCGCCGTATTGCCTATTTTTGGTTATTCGGCAAATTTTATATTACCCGATATGATGAAAGAACCAATCCGATTAAAACATTTCAGCCTTATTCTTACCAATCTCGGTTAACTAATCCCGAACATG
>NZ_MLHS01000070.1 GCF_001999335.1 Rodentibacter sp. Ppn85
CGACAAGCCGGTATAGCGAACAACAAGCCCAACGACTAGAACAAGAAGCGGCAGACGCAGCACAACAAGGTGATAGTCAAACGGCAAAAAACAAACAAGAGGAAGCAAAAAAATGGCAGACTGGCGGCGAGCATAAACGCAAGGTCGAGGCGCTCACCAATGCGATTAGCTTTGCTTTAGCAGGCAAATCCACCGAAGCTATCGCCACAGGTGCGGCATCGCCTTATATCAACGAACAAATCAAAAAAGCGACCGAAACCATGCCCGGACTGAATATTCCGGCGCATATCTTGTGGGGAGCGATTGAAGCGGAGCTTGCAGGGGGCAAAGCAGCAACCGGTGCGATTGCGGCGGGAGTAGGTGAAGCGAGTGCAGGGATACTTGCTGAAGGAATGTACGGTAAATCGCCAAACGAACTTACAGAAGAGGAAAAACAAAATGTGTTAACCTTAAGCAACGTTGCGGCGGGGGTAGCTAGCGGTTTAACGGTAAACGGCAATCGTGCGGAGAATCTGGCAACAATTAGCACAGGGATAACTGTTGCGGAAAATGCGGTGAAAAATAATAGTTTCGGGCAATCTTATTCTCAGTGGAAAAAAGAGCAGGAGTTAAGAGAGAAAGATCCGGAAGCGTACCAAAAGCTGAAAGAGGAACAATTTGAAGTATTTAAAGATGTTTTAGGTATTGCAGCTGATTTTACACCGGTAGTGGGTGATATGAAGTCTTTTGCTGAAGCAGAAGATAACATTGATTATACTTTAGCCGTGATAGGCATTATACCTGGTTCAGAGATTGTGACTAAGCCCTTAAAGGCTGCTAAGGAATCTATTCAAAAAGCAAAAGCGGCTGAAAAGTTAGGGAATGTAGTAGAGGCAGCTAAACATCAACAAGATGCTGTTCGCTATATTGATAATTCGGTTAATGGGTTCTATGAAGCAAAAGAATTTAGACGAAGCTTTGAAGATGTTTATGGTAAGGGGAATGTTAAATCTACAACTATGCCGCCAGATACAGCTAAAAATGTAAAATTAGCAGGTAAGAAACATCCGGTGACAGGTGTTCCATTTGATAATAAAGGTTTCCCTATTTTTGATGATATATCTAAATATGACACTAAGTTAAGTTTAGAACACTATAGAAAATTAAGTTACACAGACCAGATGAAAGAAGCTACTAAACAAATGTATAAAGAATTAGGAGAAGAAGGAATTAAAAAACAATTTGATTTAGAACAAATTAAGGCGATTAAATCATCAAATAATAAAATTCCAGGATATACTTGGCATCATCACCAAGATACGGGGAGAATGCAATTGGTTCCTGAGCGTGAGCATTCTAAAACTGGACACATTGGGGGAGATTATATACAGAAAGGGAAATAATATGTGGAAAATATATAAAGGAAATGATCAAGATCTCAGCTTTGCGTTAGATTGTCTTTATTGTCAAGCTATTAATTTAGAAGAGTTTAAATTATGGATTTATCGTATTATAGAAACATCTAGTGTAGATGAAGTGCCTGTCTATTTTTATGATCTACTTGACTTTGATGATTCTTTATTTAAATTGTCTAAAGTTATTGGTTTTTCAGTGAAAAGTTATTTATCTTGTGAGGGTGAATATTCTATTTATGGCATTTCATATATAAGAGGAATAGATGTATTTGATTCACCTGTTAATAAATTGGAGGCTATTTCATATTTGAAATTAAATGAAGAGATATTAAGTAAGTTTAAGTTTTTTTTCCCTTTTATATATATAGAAGAATTTTGAAAAATAGTCTTGCTTCATTACTTCAAACTAATATTCATGATCCAGTAAAACATATTATATAAAGAGATTTAAATTGGTTGATAATTCTAGGATTACTGTTTCCATCTCAATATAGGCATATTTGTGGGTACGAATGGTAGCAGCTACGGCATAATTTATATCATTCATTTCCAACATCATATGATGAACACGAGCCTGAGAAAGATATTGAAAATTTATGGTGGTATGTCAATTGTCCTGTTGATATAGGTTGGTTGCAACCTAACGGAATATATTGGTTTAGTTAAATTGAAAATATTTTGATAGTATAAATTTGATATATCGGCTCCGTAGAAAATAGAAACGGCGTCTGGTGGTGCCTTAATTCGGGTGGAAAGCGGTTCGGGTTTCTCGCATAAACGGGAGAACACGGACGCAATGAGTGAATTCAGTTTGGGTAACAGCGTCAATGCTAGGGATATCCGCATTACGGCGACAGAAGGGGATATACGGGCGAAGCAAACGGATTTTACCAGCCGAGATAGTGAGGGCAAACGCCAAGCGGACAGCCGTATTCAACTGAACGCCAATAAAAATATCTTATTAGAATCGGGACAGAGCTTAGAAAAATTCAAGGGTAAGCAACAAAGTGCGGGCTTTGAATCGGGCGTAGGCTTTGCGGTTGGCGCACAGACGGGAGTATATATTTACGCTCAAGCGGGATTCACGCAAGGTAAGCAAGAAGAGCGCCATGTTACCCAACATAACAGCCATCTTGATACGGCACACTTAAGCCTGACAAGCGGCGGGGACACCACCTTATCCGGTGCGGTAGCGAAAGCAAACCGCATTGATGCGGACATCAAAGGCAACTTCCGCATCGAAAGCCGCCAAGACGACCATCTATCGAAAAGCAGTAGTTCGGGCGGTGGTTTCCGGGTACAGGGCGGAATCGGCACGGCGTGGGGAGCAAGCGGTTATGCGAATGCGTCAAGCGGCAAGGCACAGGGTAAACAAGTGATTGAACAATCGGGTTTATTTGCCGAGGAGGGCGGTTATCATATTGATGCCGATAATGTCCATCTGAAAGGCGGGGCGATTGCGTCAACCAACTCAAGCGACAGCGAACTGAAAACCAATAAGCTGACTTTTGAAGATATTCAAAATGAAAGTCAAAGCCGAGCGATAAGCGGCGGCATAAGCGGCAGTGCGAACTTAACCAAGGCAGTGGGCAATGCACCGACAACAAACTCAGAAGCCAAACGCCAGGCGGAGTTTGCTAAGCTGACCGGCACATCACAAAGCAATAACCTTTCGCCGACGGTTCCGATGTATGACAGCGAACAAGACAGCAGTATTACCAAAGCGACCTTAACGGAAGGGACTATCACCTTAAACAAAGATAGCGCCCCAAGGGAGACGACGGCAGCCGAGCTGGGCATCAACACCGACATTACAGAAGCCAACCGCCAAGTCAGCGCCCCGAAAGATATACAGAAAATGCTGAAAGAGCAGCAAATCATAAGCCAAAATGTGGGGTATATGGTGGAGGCTGCCACCGTCTTTAGCGATAATCGGGCGAAAGCGGCGAAAGAAGCAGAAGATAAGGCGGCAGAGGAATTAGAGACAGCAATTAAAGGCAAAAACACCGCCGGTCTTGAGGCTAAGATAGCGGCATATGATGAAGCGAAAGCGGAAAATCAACGCTGGCAAGAGGGTGGTTCAAGCCGTCGCAAAGTGGATGCGGCAGTGGCTGTGGTCGGAGCCATTTTATCGGGTAAGACAGCGGCGCAAACCGCCGTGGCTGGAATATCGCCGGAATTGAATGCACAAATCCACGACCTCACGAAAGACAATAAAGCGGCAAATCTGTTTTCACACGCGGTGCTTTCCGCCACGGAGTTTTATGCATCGGGACTAGACCCCGCAGCAGGTGCGTTGGCAGGTGTAGCGGGTGAAGGCGTGGCAATGGTGTTGTCTGAAAAAGTGTTTAACAAACCGGCGGAACAGCTGACCACAGACGAACGGAATCTATTAAAAACCGCTTCTCAACTTGCTGGTGCGGTTGTCGGGGGAATAT
>NZ_MLHS01000071.1 GCF_001999335.1 Rodentibacter sp. Ppn85
AATGGTTTGTGGAAACGCAACCGTTACCGGCAAACGGTTTTACGATGTGTACCGGTTCTTATGGCGTGCGTTCCGACAATGATTTAGTGAAAATGACCGAACAATTTGCCGATAGAATTTACTTTGCTCATTTACGTTCAACCCAGCGTGAAGACAATCCCTTTAGTTTCCATGAGGCTGCTCACTTAGAGGGTGATGTGGATATGTTTAATGTGGTAAAAGCATTACTCACTGAAGAATATCGCCGCTTAAATAACGGCAAGACCCGTTTAATCCCTATGCGTCCGGATCACGGACATCAGATGTTAGATGATTTACATAAAAAAACCAATCCGGGCTATTCCGCGATTGGTCGATTAAAAGGTTTGGCCGAATTTCGTGGGTTAGAAATGGCGTTAAAGAAAGTTTATTTTAGTAAATAACTCATCAAAGGGAGATGGTTTTCCCATTTCCCTTAATAATATCTGCTATGCTAAAAATACCAGACGATTTTTTAGATAGCCATTAGAAAAGTGAACAGAATAAAGGCTTAACTACCGCCGAAATTACGCAACTAATTTTTGATATTGAGCAAAATTCCGATACGTCATCTGAAAACAGTTAAACGAGTTCTACCAAAGAGACTGGATTAGGCTAGTACAAATCAGCCTAAATGAAGTGCGTTGACATTGGAAACAATGATCCTCTACCATTATTTTATCTCTACGCCAAAGACTTTAAGCGCCAACGAATCACCCCATCTATTGAGCGTTCCACTAATAACTTAGTCTCTAAATAATTTAATGAGCAAGCAATCGTTTGTGACTGTTGATACGGGAAACTTTCCCTAACTTCTTGCCCATCAATTCCATTGCCTGATGCGTAATATCTTTCACATTTAAGCATGTTGATGGAGCTTGTTTAAAGATATAAGCAATTAAAATTAATTATTGAGGTGAAGATTGAAAACAAAGATTTCTTGATTTTGGATTGAAAGGTCAAGTCCGGTCGTGCTGACATTTTGCATGATTCAAAACAACAGCTACATAATATCGATTTTTATGACCGCACTTTTCCTTTAGTCTCTCATTTTATCTCGTTAAATCAACTACTTCTTTGACTAAACGTTCTATCTCATCCCAGTTTTTTGACTTAATTAATTGCTTCTCCACAAACCAAGAACCACCACAAGCCACCACATTAGGAATATCAAGATAATCTTTAATATTATGCAACCCGATACCACCGGTCGGCATAATTTGTAATTGCCCATAAGGTCCGAGTAAGGCTTTAATCATTTTCACGCCACCGCTGGCTTCTGCGGGGAAGAATTTCACGGCATTGACGCCTAATTCTAATGCAGCTTCGATCGCCATTGGGTTATTTACCCCTGGCGTGATTGGTAAGCCTAATTCTTGGCATAGTTTCACAATATTTGGGTTAAATCCTGGGGTGACAATACAATCAGCACCTGCATTTTTCGCTGCAACCACTTGAGCAGGGGTGAGAACTGTTCCAGCTGCAATTAACACATCAGGGAAATGTTGGCGAGTTAAACGAATCGCTTCTTCACCTGCGGCTGAACGGAATGTAATTTCGGCAACGGGTAAGCCGTTTTCAGATAAGGTTTTGACCAAAGGAATAATATCCTGTGCATCATCCACTGCAATAACAGGGACAACTTTGAGTTGACGTAATTTTTCTACAATTTGTTCTGTTGTGTAAGCCATAATAGCTCCTTAATTAAATGCTTTGCGTAAATATTCGGTTGCAGATTGTTCAATAATTGCACCTTTATGTTGGATAACAATCCCTGCCACTTGATTACCTTGTTGGCAACAAATTTCTAATGATTTACCTTGTAAATAACCCGCTAAGAAACCTGCATTGAATGAATCACCAGCAGATGTAGTATCCACCACATTTTTCACAGGGATTGTTGGCACAAAGGTTTGTTTGCTATTTTCGCAAATCGTTGCCCCAAGGCTACCTTGTTTGACGATGATTTTCGGAATATTGAATGAAGATAAGCGAGTAATTGTTGCTTGCTCATCACTATCCGCCCATAACATTTCTTCATCATCAAAGGTAACCAACGCAATATCAACCAATGGTAGTAAGGCGTTATAGCAATCTTGTGCTTGCTGAGCATTATCCCAAAGTTTCGGGCGATAGTTGCTATCAAAAGCAATCTCCACGCCTGACTTTTTCAATTCACGCAGTTGTTCAATCAGTAAAGTGCGGTCATTTTCAGGCAAGATTGCAAGGCTGATACCACTCAAATAAATCATATCGACAGATTTAAGTTTTTCTAAAACGTTAGGGTAATTAGGGTGTTGCAACAAATAACGAGCAGCTGATTGATTGCGCCAATATAAAAATGTGCGCTCGCCCGATTTATCCAGCTGGATTAAATATAATCCAGCTGAACGATTTTCATCACGTAGCACCAAATCTGTGTTAATCCCATCTGCTTGCCAATGCTCAATCATTCCTTGGCTTAGTTTATCTTGACCAAGCGCAGAAACATAGCTCACTTCAATTTGATTTGGCAAACAAACACGAGCAACATAGGTTGCTGTATTTAAGGTATCACCACCATAAGTTTGGCGCATATTACCAAATGGTTCACCATTTAGTTCAATCATACATTCGCCAATCAGGGCGAGTTTTTTCATATTCCCCTACCTATTATTTATTAAAATAATGACTATATTCTTTTTCAAAATTATCTTTGTCTAATTCATATTGTGCAAGATGTTGTTCAAGATGTTTTTTGGCTAACTCTTTATTTTGTGCACGAATAGCAGACAAAATTAATTTATGTTCTTCGAGGGTTTTAATTGAGGGTTTCTTTTTAAATACACTCACCCTTGCTCTGTCAAAGTGAATATTTAACCCTTTCATTAAGCTGTAAATTCGACTTTTATTCGTTAGTTGGAAAAATGTTTGATGAAACTCATCATCTAATTCCAAAAATTTTTCATAATTACTTTGATTTAAGTAGAACTCTTGCAAACTAATGGATTCTTCGAGTACGTTTAATTGTTCTTTATATTGTTCTTCGCAGAGCAGTGCAACCACTTCTTTCTCAATCGTTAAACGTAAAAAGCGGGCCTCTTCAATGAGTAAAGGATCAATTAACGAAATAAATGTTCCTTTTTGTGGTTGGATTGTGACAGCACCATTGCGTGCGAGATCAATTAATGCTTCGCGCACAGGTGTGCGGCTTAACCCAAGTAGCTCTGCAAGTTCGGTTTCACTGACTTTACTACCAGGTTCTAAATCCATATTCACAATCATATCACGAATTACACGATAAGCATAATCGCGAGAATTTTCTCGATGTTTCGGCTCCGCCATTTTATTACTACCTTTAATTTACATATTGATGCAGAGTGGCTCTCACTGCGCCAGCACCAGCTAATAATTCATTGAAATATTGTACCACTTTATTGGCTAAACCAACTTCATAGAGATCGACACCAAAAATGGTTTTGTCTGATAAAATTGGTTGTAGCTGTTCAGCTGACACAACACTACCTAATGTGATATTAGCAAGTTTTGCTTTTACTTCATCTAAACGAGGGTCTGGGCTATTTTCAAATGCTTGACTATTGTCATCTACAGCAAGTAAATAACGTAACCAACCTGCAAAAATTAATGGAATTGCCACAAGTTCATCAGTAGATTTGCCTGCTTTCGCTTTCACATAAGATTTCACCGTTTCACCAAAACGAATAGCCAATTTTTGTGAAGTATCTGTTGCGATACGTTGTGGTGTGTCGGGGATAAAATCGTTTGAGAAACGGATATTAATTACTTCATCAATAAATTGTTTTGGATTGATTAATTTTGGATCAATCACTACAGGCAAGCCTTCTTGATAACCCAATTTTTTGATTAAAGCAAGTAAATCAGGGTCTTGCACTTCCGTTGAAATTTTAGTGAAGCCAAGTAAACAACCAAAAATGGCTAATCCTGTGTGTAATGGATTTAAGCAAGTAGTTACTTTCATCGTTTCAATTTGATTGACCGTATCACGGTTAGCAAAAATCACACCAACTTTTTCTAATACAGGACGACCATTCGGGAAATTATCTTCTACCGCAAGATATTCTAATTCTTCCGCATTCACAAATGGCGCAACATAGGTATTTTTAGATGTTACAACAGGTGCTAAATCTTCCACACCTTCACCAGTTAATTGTGCTTGAACATCTGCGTCTGGGCGTGGTGTGATTTTATCGATCATTGACCATGGAAAACTTACTTTGTCTGATTGTAGGTAATCAATAAAATCTTGCGAAATATGACCGCTCTTTTGCCACTGCTCGGCAAACTCTAAAATGACTTTTTGTAATTTTTCGCCATTTTTAGACATATTATCCATACTGACTACGGCTAATGGTAATGCGCCAGCTTGGAAACGTTCAGCCAACAATGCCACAATTTTACCGATGTAGCTTTGTGGTTTTGCTGTGCCGTTTTCAAAGTCAGCTTTTACCGCTGGATAATATTCGCCATCTAATCCTTTGATTAAATAACCTTTTTCTGTAATGGTTAAACTCACCATTTGTAGCGATGGAGCAACAAAAATGGCTTTCAAGCGAGCAAAATCTTCTTCAAAGCTCGGATCCATTCGTAGGCTTTCCACTACGCTGCCGACAACAATTTTATCTACTGAATGGTCATTTTTTAATTTTGCAAACAAAGATAAATTGTCGTAAGGGCGATAGGCTTTTTCAATAATTTCATAGTCAAAACCTTCTGCTACAATAATCCCTTGTTGGCTTAAGCCTTGATTGAGCATACGTTGTTGTAAATTGGCTAAAAAGGCACGGAAAATATTGCCTGCACCCAAGTGTAACCACATCGGTTCTTGTTTGGTTTTAGCCGCAACTTCAGCAAGATTGAATTGGGGTAATTGATACCCCTTTTCTTGCCATTCTGGTGATTGAAGTGATTGATATGAGAGTTTCATTATTTATTCCCTTTTGCTTTTTCGTACGCGTCCCAAAGACCTTCCACATACATAATGCCTAATGCACGATCATATAAGCCATAACCTGGACGGCATTTTTCTTCCCAAATGTGGCGACCGTGGTCTGGGCGCCAGTAACCATCAAAACCAACTTCGTGGTAAGCACGCACAATTTCGGCAATATCTAATGAGCCATCGGTAGTTAAGTGAGATGTTTCAATAAAATCGCCGTTATCATACACTTTTACATTACGAATATGTGCAAATGGGATACGTTTATGGAAAGTGCGGATCATTTCTGGCAAATTATTTTTCAGATTAGGTCCTAACGCACCTGAACATAAAGTAATACCATTTGATGGACTATCTACCATATCCACAATTTTTTGGAAGTCTTCATGGCATTTTACAATACGTGGCAAACCGAAGACTGAGAATGGTGGATCATCTGGATGAATCGCCATTCGAATACCCACTTCTTCAGCAACTGGAATAATCGCTTCTAAGAAATATTTTAAGTTTTCTCTTAATTTGTCTTCTGTCATACCTTTATACAGGTCGAACAATTTATCCAAATGCTTTAAACGTTCAGGTTCCCAACCTGGTAAAGTTAAATCTTTTGAATTTTCCATAAATTGTTTCACTAGCACTTTTGGATCGATACCATCGATTTTGGCGTGTTCATAGAAAAGTGCGGTTGAACCGTCGTCAGCTTCTTTAAATAAATCCGTACGAATCCAGTCAAATACAGGCATAAAGTTATAACACACCACTTTCACGCCGTATTTGCCTAAATTGCGTAAAGTCGTTTTGTAGCTTTCAATATAGGTTTCACGTTCTGGTGCGCCTAATTTGATGCTTTCGTGAATATTCACGCTTTCAACCACGTCAATATTTAAGCCATAAGGTTCCACTTGGGCTTTCACTTCCGCAATGCGTTCTTCTGGCCACACATCGCCAGCTGCCATATCGTGTAATGCCCACACGACACCTGTCATACTTGGAATTTGTTTAATGTGACTTAATGGAATTGTATCGTTGCCTAAGCCATACCATCTAAATGTTGTTTTCATAAAATTAATCCTTTTTTTAACAGCTCTTTTACCATTCAAGTAATACTTTACATACTGTGTTTTTCTCGTTTTTGATCACATCAAAGGCTTTTTCAATGTCTTCGAATTTGTAAGAATGAGTAATCATTTTTTCTGGTGTTACTTTACCTTCTTCAAATAATTTCATTACTTCAGGGAAACGTTTATTGTTTAAACGCGTGCCAAATACATTGATCCCTTTTTTGGTGAATGCTACTTGTGGAATTTCAGAAGGCGTTGCACCTGTGCCAAGTACCACAAAACGGCCTGATGGCGCCACAATGTCTAACGCATCTAAAATACTTTGTGGCGAGCAAACTGCGTCGATCACAACGTGTGCACCTTCATTATTAGTAAACTCAGCCACCGCTTGTTTCATATCTACATCTTTCACATTAATGGCTTTGGTCGCACCCATTTCACGAGCAAGTTGTAAACGCTCTTCAAAAATATCAGTGATTAATACTTCTGCACCACGCGCAATCGCCACTTGCATTGCTGCAAGACCAGCAGGCCCTGAACCAAAGACTACCACTTTATCGCCTTGTGCAACATTTGCACGAGTATTAATTTCTACACCAACTGCATAAGGTTCAATTAATGTTGCCACTTTGTGTGAAATTTTATCGGTATTAACTTTATATACGTTATCTGCACGGCTCTTCGCATATTGAGCAAAACCACCTTGTTGGTGAACACCTGTTACTTTTAAGTTGCTACACACATTGTGATGGCCTGTGCGGCAAGGGTAGCAATGACCACAGCTATTCACGATGTCGCTGACCACAAAATCACCCACTTTCACGTGAGTAACCGCTTTGCCCACTTTTTCCACAGTACCGACAAATTCGTGTCCAATCACCATTGGGTATTGTGCAAGCGAGTTGCCACCTGTGTAGATACCAATATCTGAGCCACAAATTCCGCCAAATTCAACTTTAATTACCACATCTGTATCATTTTCCACTTCTGGAACAGGAATATCCGAAATATTTAATTCAAAAGGTTTATTTACAATAACTGCTTTCATTTGTTCTGTCCTTATTTAGTAAAGAATTTTAATGGTTCCATAAATGTGCTTGGGAATAAAATCATCATCACTAGCACTGCCACAATCGCAAGCAAGAATGGCCAGATTTTTTTCACTATACGTTCCATATTGATTTTGCCCGTACTCGCTGCCACATTGAGCACCGTTCCCACAGGCGGTGTTAATAAACCAAATACACAAGTAATGATAAATACCACACCGAAATACACTGGGTTAATACCTGCTTGTTTTACCGCTGGCATTAGCACTGGTGTAAGGATTAAGATGGTTGGCACCACATCCATTGAAGTACCGACTAATAGTACCAAACCTGCAATCACGAACATTAATAAAGTTGGTGATTGAATAAACGGTGCTAATAAATCCGTTACAATGCGAGGAATGTTACCGATGGTCATCAACCAAGAAGAAACCATTGCAGCAGAGGCTAAGAACATAATTGCCGCACTGGCTTTTGCTGATGAAATGAAACATTCTTTAATCGCTTGGAAAGTAAGTTCACGGTAAACAAATAAACCGATGATTAGGGCATAAACCACCGCAACTACACCTGCTTCAGTTGGCGTAAATGCCCCACTGCGTAAGCCGATTAAAATCCCCATTGGCATAAAGATTGCCCAAATCGCTTTACGGCACGCACTTAATACTTCACGGAATGAGCGTTTTGGCAATGGCACAGCGGAATCATGACGAGAAACCAATGCCCAAATGATACATAATGCAGCAGTAATATAGATTGCTGGTGCAATGCCGCCCATAAATAAATCCGTTACTGACACGCCTGCGGTTACACCAAAGATAATCATTGGCACTGATGGTGGCATAATTGGCGATAAAATATTACCCGCACCAATTAAGGCTGTCGCACGATCTCGGTTATAACCGATAGTTGCCATCATTGGGATTAAGATTGCACCTAAGGCTGCGGTTGAAGCAACCGCACTTCCTACTAAACTTGCGAAAAGTAAGATTGCGATAATCGCCACATAACCTAAACCACCACGAATATGACCTACAAGTGCGGTCGCTGCGTCAACAATTTTATTGGTTAAACCGCCACGGTTCATTAAATCCCCCGCCACAACGAAGAACGGAATCGCCATCATTGAGAAGCTATCCGCACCATTAAACAGGTTTTGCGAAAGAATTTGTGAGTTGAAACCACCAAGATAGAACATCAACATCATTCCCGAGAAAAGTAGTGAGAATGCGATAGGAATGCCTATAACAATACCACCGATAAGACTTGCTAAGAAAATTATAATTGTCATTGTATGCTCCTAATCAGCGTCTGCTTCACTCATTAATACCGCTTTATGAATAGATTTTGGATTTCTAATCACTTCTACAATATTCAATAATGCGATTAAGATAATCGCAGCACCTGTTAGTAATCCGATTCCGTAAACAACAGATAATGGTAAACCTGTTGCGGCTGCTTTTGCGGTAGAAGATTGAATCACCATTGCAAGGCTACCCTTAAATAAGATAGCCATTACAGTAACAATGATAATGCGACCTGCCACAAAAAGTAGCCATTTCAATTTTTCAGGGCAGTTTTTAATGAAAGTATCCACGCCTAAATGTGCATTTTCTTTCATTGCCACAATCGCACCAAGATAGATCACATAAACGAAAACGTATCTTGACACTTCTTCTGACCACACTAACCCTGAATTGAAAAAGAATCGAAGTATGACATTAAGAAATACCAAGGCAATCATTACGGCTAACATTATGCCGAGTAATGCTTGAACACCATTGAATAATTTATCAGTAAAGTTTTTCATACTTCAAATCCCCACAATGCTTATTGTGTATTTCTTACTTTTTCAACTAAATCTTTTGCCCAGTCATATTTTTTATATAGCTCATCATAAAGTGGCTGCATTTCTTCCACTAAGGCTTGTTTATCCGCATCTGTTGGCACTGTTACCACGCCACCTTTTTCAATCACAAGTTTTTTATCTTCGTCAATACTTGCTTGATATAAATCCCAACTTTTATCTGAAGTTGCTTTTGCAGCTTCATTAAATGCAGCTTTATCTTCTTCTGATAAACCATTCCAGAAATTAGAGTTTACTAATAATTCCAATGAAGAAATCATATGGTTTGTTTCATAAATATTTTTATTGACTGAATAGAAACCTTGTTGAACGAATGTCGATAATGGATTGTCTTGACCATCAACCACGCCTTGTTCAAGTGCGGTAAACACTTCGCCTAACCCCATAATGGCTACGTTTGCACCCAATAATTCCGCCACTTTCACGTGAATTGGGTTATTTGGCATACGCATTTTTTGACCTTTAAATTGCTCTGGATTGGTTAATGGTTTGCTTGAAGAGAACACACGTGCACCGTTTGGCATCCACGCTAAGAATTTAATTGGTTGAGATTCTTCAAAACTTTTCGCAATATCAGCGCCCACTTCACCTTGATACACTTTACGAGCGTGTGGCACATCTTTAAATAAGAATGGGAAATCAGGCACAGACATTTTTGGCACTTCAGACCACATTACTGTACCTAATACAGACATATCAATAATGCCTTGGCGTGTGTAGTCAAAAGATTGTTTTTCATCGCCTAATTGACCAGAGTCATAAATATCAATTTGATATTTACCATTTGTTTTAGCTTCAATCATTGGTTTAAACACTTCTTTTAACGCAATGGTTGAAGGGTGGGTTGCCGCAACAACAGAAGAAACTTTAACCACTTTTGGTGATGAGCTACTACCATTAGAAGCAGAACCGCTGTCATCACAAGCAGTCATAGAAAACAACATTGCACTTGCTAAAAGTGTTTTTAAGAATGTTCTTTTTTTCATGGGATTTCCTTTTTGATGTTTGCAATTCTAGTATACAAGTATTGTATGCACACATAATAACAAAAAAAAGTTTGTGAAAACGTGAGCGTGATCACAAACTTTGAAATTAATTGTCATAACGTACTAATTATTTGAAATATGTTTTGGCGTTGTTATAACAAATATTTTGTATCATGGTGCCAAGTAGATTCATATCATTTGGTGCTTCACCATTTACCACCCATTTCCCAATCATTTCACATAAAATTCGGCGGAAATATTCGTGGCGAGTATAAGATAAGAAGCTACGAGAATCAGTCAACATACCGACAAACTGGCTGAGTAAACCTAACTGTGAGAGCTGTTGTAACTGGCGTTCCATACCGTCTTTTTGATCATTGAACCACCAACCTGAACCAAATTGGATTTTTCCTGCAATTCCGCCGGTTTGAAAATTACCTATCATACTGGCAATCATTTCGTTATCACGTGGATTTAAGCAATATAAAATTGTTTTAGGCAACTGATTTTGGCGATCCATTTCATCCAATAAATGAGAAAGCGGCTCCGCATAAGTGCGGTCACCAATAGAATCGAATCCGCTATCTGCACCAAGTAAAGCAAACATTCTGCTGTTATTATTACGGATTGCGCCAATATGCATTTGCATCACCCACTGACGTTTACTGTATTCAGATGCCAACCACACTAAAATAGCAGTACTAAACTGGGCAATTTCTTCCTCTAAGAGCGGTTGATTTTGCAAGCGTTTTTGTAGAATCGCGTTCAGTACGGATTCATCAGGAATAGATGCAAAACGTACAATTTCCATACCATGATCCGCTGATTTACAGCCATGAATATCAAAATGTTCAAGACGTTTTAACAATGCTTTTTGTAAATCTGCAAAAGTACGAATTTCTATATCCGATACTTCGCTTAATTGAGTGATATAGTCATTAAATTGTGGCAACTCAATTTTGAATATTTTATCCGGTCGCCAGCTTGGTACCATATCAATATCAAAACTTTCATCGTTTTTAACCGCTTGATGATATTGCAAAGAATCAATCGGATCGTCTGTCGTCCCCACCAGTGTCACATTCATTTGTTGCATTATGCCACGTGCGGAAAATTCCGGTTGCTGTAACATTTCATTACATTGATACCAAATTTTATCTGCATTTTGCGGATTGAATAAGGTATTAGTAATACCAAAAGGACGGCGTAATTCTAAATGCGTCCAATGGTAAATCGGGTTACCAATACAAAGCGGAACAGTTTTTGCCCAAGCCAAATATTTTTGGTAATTATCTGCCTTTCCTGTAATTAATTCTTCAGGGACACCTGCGGTGCGCAATGCTCGCCATTTATAGTGATCCCCTTCTAACCAAATTTCAGCTAAGTCTTTAAATTGGCGATTCTCAGCGACCTCTTTTGGGTTTAGATGGCAGTGATAATCAAAAATAGGCTGATGCTTGGCATAGTCATGATAGAGTGTTTTTGCCGTATTCGTTGAAAGCAAAAAATCTTCGTCCATAAATTGTTTCATTTGATTCTCCTATACACCGCTATAAGCCGAGAATCCACCATCAACAGGTACAATAACGCCATTCACAAAACTGGAGTAGTTCTCATCAATCAAGAATAATAGGGCACCGAGCAATTCTTCCGGTTCGCCAAAACGTTCCATTGGCGTGTTAGTAAGAATTTTATTTGCACGGGCAGTAGGTTTTCCTTCCCCATCAAATAATAAGGCCCGATTTTGATTGCTGATCAAAAAACCCGGTGCGATAGCATTACAGCGTATACCGACTTTTGAAAAATATACCGCAAGCCATTGAGTAAAATTACTAATTGCGGCTTTTGCACCGGAGTAAGCGGGTATTTTTGTAAGCGGTGTAAAGGCATTCATACTGGAAATATTGATAATATTTGCGCCTTTTTTACCAAGCATATCTTTTGCAAAAACTTGGGTAGGTAATAATGTTCCCAAGTAGTTGAGATTAAAGACAAATTCAATTCCTGTTTTGTCTAAATCAAAAAAAGTTTTAGTGCTTTCATTTAAATCAAACTGATGAAATTCATTATCTGTTGTCGCTTTTGGATTATTACCGCCCGCACCATTGATTAAAATATCACAGGTACCGAAATCAGCTGCAATTTGATCTCGTACTTCTTTGATATTTTCAAGTTCCAATACATTCGTTTTATAGGCTTTGGCATGACCTCCCGCTTGATTAATTTCTTGTGCGACTTTATCTGCTGCCTCAAAATTAATATCGAGTAGGGCGATGTTCGCTTTAGTATGAGCCAGTTGCTTTGCTAAAAAAGCACACAATATGCCACCAGCACCGGTGATGACAATTAATTTATTTTCTAGATGATGGTTAGCTGCAATATTCATATAATACTCCGTTAATTAAATTCAGATAGAAGATGGGATGTGGCGTGCTTGTCAATAATCGCGCCTTTATGTTGAATCACGATTCCGGCAACACAATTGCCCTGCCGGCAGCAAATATTGAGCGGTTTATTTCGTAAGTAACCGTTTAAAAATCCGGCGTTGAAGGAATCTCCCGCCGATGTTGTATCAACAACATTCTGTATCCGTTCAGGTATGACCTGCCCATATTGGTGTGATTGAGAATCTGAAAAACAAGCACCATTTTGACCGCACTTTACAATCACTATTGGTATGCCTATTTGATGTAATCGTGTTCGCGCGGCTTGCTCGTTTTCATCTCCCCATAGCAATTGTTCATCATCAAAGGTGACTAATGCCAAGCTAACATGAGGTAATAACTGCAAATAACAATCTTGTGCCTCTTTCAATGAATCCCATAATTTAGGGCGAAAATTGCTATCAAATGCAATTTCTACACCTAATTTAGTTAATGATATTAACTGTTCAATTAAAAAAGAGCGGTCATTTTTAGGTAAGATTGCAAGTGAAATACCACTTAAATAAATCATATCCACTTGTTGCAGTTCGGTTAAAACTTGATGAAAATCAGGATGCCGTACCATATAGTGCGCTGCTGATTGATTACGCCAATAAAGAAAGGTACGCTCGCCTTGTTCGTCAAGTTGGATAAGATATAGCCCGGGTTGATGCTTTTCATCTTTTAATACCCAATCCGTGTGAATTCGATCTGCTTGCCAATGAATACGCATTTGCGAACTCAAGTTATCCGTACCTAACGCAGAAACATAATGAACTTGAATATCATTTGGAGAACTAATTCGACTCAGATAAGTAGCTGAATTTAATGTATCACCACCATAACTTTGCCACATTTCACCAAACGGCTTACCATTCAGTTCAATCATACATTCGCCGATAAATGCAATTTTTTTCATATTTATCCCAAAACGAAAGGATACGATAGGACGTATCCTTTATCTTAATTATTTGTTGATTAAGCTATCAATACGTTCTATATAACCTTTAAGTAAAGGATTTGCTTTGGCAGCGTCGTGCATACTCTTCGTTGCATCAATAAATGCTTGTTTATCCACTTTTACAAATTCCACACCTAATTTATCCTTCGCTTCTTGAGTGGTTTCAGCAATCATTTTTTGCCATAAGTCTTTGTGATACATCATCGAATCATCCGCAGCTTTTTTGAGCGCCTTTTGCTGTTCCGGTGTCAATTTATCCCAAGATTTTTGACCGATAACAAGAACATCCGGAATCATGGTATGTTCATCTTCACTAAAGAATTTTGCTACTTCACCATGACGGGCTAACGTTAAAGCCGTTTGATTATTTTCAGCTCCATCTACAACTTTTTGTTGCAAAGCGGTATAGAGTTCACCATAGGCTAAAGGTGTTGGCGAAGCCCCCAGCAATTTCATCATTTCAACTGCGGTTGGGCTAGGTTGAACACGAATTTTCATCCCCTTAAGATCTGCAGGAGATTTGATAGGCTTATCCGCATAAAAACTACGTGCACCACCATCATAGTAGGTTAAACCAATAAATCCTTTGCCTTTTGATGAATCAAGAATTTTTTGTCCTACTGTCGGATCAAGTAATGCTCGATAGTAGTGATCCACATCATGGAAAAGGTAAGGAATATTGTATGCACCATAAGAGCCTTCAAAGGCTTCCAATTCACTTGCATTAGATTTTGCCATATCAAGTGAACCAGATTGTAATAGCTCCATTGATTCACGCTGTGTCCCAAGCTGACTATTCGGATAAATACGAACTACTACCTCACCATTAGTTAATTTCTTTACTTCATCAGCCATATATTGCATTGAGATATGTACCGGATGAGTTTTGTCATTGTTATGACTTAATTTCAATACAGTTTTTGCTGATGCCGAAAATGAAACTCCGGCAGACAGTGCTAAAACTAATGCGCAAGAAAGAATATTTTTTTTGATTCGCATAATGCTTCTCCCATAAGTAGATAAATTGAAGAGCACCCTCTAACAACTTGGATGTTGAAAAGATGATAGACCAAAAAAAACAAAGTGGTCAATCCAATTGTTTTAAATTGGTGATCTTGATCACAATTTTAAATAAAAAAACTTGCAGAAAAACGGCTTTAACTCATAATTGGTCCACCAATTTAAAGTTAACGACAGAAGGAGTCATTGATGAGTAAATTTATTTCCATCATAAATTGGGTTTTATCAACACTTTGTGTTGTCTTAAGTTCATTTCTCGTGTGTTGCGTAGTTTGGCAGGTTCTATCTCGCTATCTATTAAATGCACCAAGCACCTATACAGACGAAATCGCACGATTTCTCTTTATTTGGGTCGGTTTAATAGGGGCTGCTTATGCACTTGGTCAAAAAAAACATTTAGCCATTGATTTATTGGTGAGTAAATTTGAGCATTCTCCAATTAATCAAAATCGCTTACAACTTATTATTAATTTAATCAGTGCAACTTTTGCCGCAGTAATTATGTGCTACGGTGGATTTAACTTAGTAATGGAGACAATTAATAATGGACAAATTTCGCCTGTATTAGGTATTCAAATGGGACTGGTTTATCTCGCAATCCCTTTAAGTGGCGGTTTTATGTTGATTTATCTTTTAAGAGACATCGTAGATAACATTCATAATATAAATGGGAAATCGGTACTTACTTCAGCTCGTCAAGGAGAATAAAAATGGAATGGTCTAATATTATCGTACTCTGTTCAAGTTTCTTTGTACTACTCTTTATTGGCGTACCAATTTCATTTTCAATTGGGATCGCATCACTTCTCACAATAATGCTTTCAATCCCATTTGATGCTGCCATTGCGGTAATTTCACAAAAAATGGCTTCAGGATTAGATAGCTTTTCACTACTTGCCATTCCCTTCTTTATTTTAGCCGGTAACATTATGAACCGTGGCGGTATCGCCATGCGCTTGATTGAATTTGCTAAAGTTATTGGAGGGCGTTTACCGGGTTCTTTAGCGCATGTAAACGTGTTAGCTAATATGATGTTCGGTTCTATTTCCGGTTCTGCAGTTGCATCCGGCGCAGCAATGGGCGGAATTATGTCTCCGTTACAAAAGAAAGAAGGTTATGATCCCACCTTTTCCGCTGCTGTCAATATTGCCTCTTGTCCGACCGGATTACTTATCCCGCCAAGCAATACTTTTATCGTTTATTCCTTAATTTCAGGCGGTACATCAATTGGCGCATTATTCCTTGCAGGTTATATTCCGGGAATTTTAATGGGCTTATCCATTATGGTGATTGTTGCTGTCATTGCCAAAAGAAGAAAATACCCTGTTTCACCAAAGCCAACCCGTTCTGAAGCAGTGAAGAAAACGCTTGATGCCTTACCAAGTCTTGGCTTAATCATTGTAATTATGGGCGGTATTATCGGCGGTATTTTTACTGCAACCGAAGCTTCCGCTTTTGCCGTGGTTTATACCTTAGTTCTTGCAGTAGTGTTCTATCGTGAAGTCTCCATTAAAGAATTACCCAAAATCATTTTAGATTCCGTTGTAACTACTGCAATTGTATTACTCTTGATTGGTACATCAATGGGGATGTCTTGGGCAATGGCGAACGCAGATATTCCTTATACTATTAGTGATGCCTTATTAAATATCTCCGATAGCCCAATTATCATTCTTTTAATCATCAATATCATTCTTTTGATCGTGGGTGTATTTATGGATATGACTCCGGCATTACTTATCTTTACACCAATTTTTTTACCAATTGTGACTGAATTAGGCATGGATCCGGTTCATTTTGGTATATTGATGGCATTCAATCTTTCGATTGGTATTTGTACACCTCCGGTTGGGAGTGCTTTATTTATCGGATGTTCTGTAGGTGGAGTGAAAATTAATCAAGTAATTAAACCGTTACTCCCGTTCTATATTGCTTTAATTTTTACACTCTTGTTGGTCACCTACGTTCCATCATTGAGCTTAGCGTTACCAAAAATGTTATTAGGTTATTAATTCATAGATTAGGAAAATCAGATGAAAGCGGTTAAAAATTGGCAGTTTGTAGAAAATCATAATCATCGTATTGATATTGCCTGCGATCATGGTTATCAGATGCATATTTTTATATTAGAAAATGATCTGCTACGTGTTGCATTCACTAAAAATAATACTTTTACGGTGCCTCATACTTGGGCAATTACCCCTAATCAAGCCGATGTCGCTTGGCACGGTAGGGACAAGTGGTCATTAGATGGTTTTTCTTGCCCTAATTATGAGATTAAGCAAACAGAAAAAACTCTCGAAATTACAACCGCACTTTTAAAAGTAACGGTGCACTACCCTCTCTATTTGGAATGGAAATATAAACAAGATGGGGAATGGAAACCACTATTTAGCGATAGAAAAACCGGCGCTTATTTAATGGGGATTTCAAATACTGAAGTGTCCCATTATTTACAACGCGATATTCTAGAACATTATTATGGACTTGGTGAAAAAACCGGTAATTTAAATCGTCATGGTCGTCGCTTTGAAATGCGTAATATTGATGCAATGGGCTATAACGCAGAATATACAGATCCGCTTTATAAGCATCTTCCATTCTATATCACGCATGCACCGGAAGTCAGTTATGGTCTGTATTACGATAACCTTGCACCTTGCTGGTTTATCTTAGGTAGCGAGATTGACAATTATCATTCTTACTATCGTAGCTATAAAGCTGAAGATGGAGATCTAGATTACTATGTCATTCTTGGACCAAAAGTACTTGATGTAACCAAAAAATATTGCAAGCTTACAGGCGGTACTATCTTTGGGCCGAAATGGAGCTTAGGCTACAGCGGTTCAACGATGCACTATACCGATGCATCGGATGCACAAGAGCAACTTAAAAAGTTTGTAGATTTATGTGATAAGCACAATATTCCTTGCGACTCATTTCAGCTATCTTCAGGCTACACATCCATTAATGGAAAACGTTATGTTTTCAACTGGAATTATGACAAAGTTCCAACCCCAAAAGAAATAACAAAATATTTCCATGATGCGGGTATGAAGTTAGCAGCCAATATTAAACCTTGCTTATTACAAGATCATCCACGTTATCAAGAAGTAGAAAAACTTGGTTTATTCATTAAAGATTCAGAGTCGGATAATCCTGAAAGGTCGATGTTTTGGGATGATGAAGGTTCTCATCTGGATTTTACAAATATGGATACCGTAAATTGGTGGAAAGCGAATGTAAAACAACAATTATTGGATTACGGTATTGATTCTACCTGGAATGACAATAATGAATTTGAAGTGTGGGATAATTACGCTAAATGTCATTATTTTGGTAAAGGTATGCCAATAAAATTGTTACGTCCGTTACAACCACTCTTGATGATGAAATCATCTTATGAAGCTCAATTAGAACATGCGCCAAATAAACGCCCTTATTTAATATCACGTTCCGGTTCACCAGGGATGAACCGTTATGTTCAAACCTGGTCGGGTGATAACCGTACAAATTGGAATACGCTGCGTTATAACATAAAAATGGGGCTAGGAATGAGCCTTTCCGGTCTTTATAACGTAGGTCATGATGTGGGGGGGTTCTCAGGTAATAAGCCAGATCCTGAATTGTTTGTTCGTTGGGTTCAAAATGGTGTAATGCATCCAAGATTTACGATTCACTCTTGGAATGATGATAAAACGGTGAATGAGCCATGGATGTACCCTGAAATGACAAATATCATTCGTAGTGCAATCCAATTACGTTATTCTTTAATGCCTTATTTGTACAATGCTTTATGGAAAGCACATCATGATTATGAACCAATGTTACGCCCAACATTTCTTGATCATGAGCATGATATAAATACCTTTGAAGAAAATGATGATTATCTCTTTGGTGAAGATTTATTAGTTGCGTCTGTAGTTGAACCTAATCAAAGAAAACGAGATGTTTATCTTCCACAAAATTTTGCCGGCTGGTATGACTTTTACACATACAAATGGTTTAATGGCGGCGAAAAAATCACTGTTGATGCGCCGTTAGAAAGAATACCACTCTTTTTAAGAGCGGGGAGTATTATTCCAATGACAAGAAAAGGTCACAAAAATACGTTATTTGATGATTATCGGGAACTATTAATTATGCCTTTTATTAATCAAGGAGAGAGAAATATCACCATTTTTGATGATGATGGTGAAAGTTTCGATTATTTAAAAGGTAAATTCTTGAAGCTAAATATTCATCTAAAATGTACTAGCCAAACGATAGAACTCACTTTAGAGAAATCCGGCGATTATTTACCAAAATATCATGAGATTAATTTCCGTCTTCCTGAAAAAGAGAATCGAAAACTAATCATTAATGGTAAGGTAATCAATCCCAATTATAAGTTGGGTTTATTAGATTAACATTAGGAAAAACTTATGAGTATAGATGACTTGCGCTCCTATAAAAAAATAGGAAATGAACTAAAAGAACAACTAAATAATCACCAATATCAAATAGGCGATAAATTACCTGCCGAACGTGACTTAGCCGATTATTTTGATGTAAGTCGTACAGTCATTCGAGAAGCCATCATTATGCTTGAGTTAGAAAACCTTGTTGAAGTTCGCAAGGGCTCTGGGGTGTATGTAATTGCATTACCACAACGAGCGGCAAGCAATGATGAATTTTTGGATAAGGTTGATGTGGGGCCTTTTGAACTTTTACAAGCTCGCCAGTTATTAGAAAGTAGTATTGCCGAATTTGCCGCGTTGCAAGTGACTCGAGCTGATATTACTAAACTCAAAGATATTCTGGCAAGAGAACGAAACACGCTTGAAAAAGGTGATGAAGATTATGTTGCGGACGAAGATTTTCATCGCACCATAGCTGAAATTACCCAAAACGAAGTCATCTTACAAATGCAAAAAGCATTGTGGGATCTTCGTACAAATAGTCAAATGTGGAAAGGCCTTCATCTTCACATTCCCAATCAAAGCTATCGTCATCTTTGGTTGCAAGATCACGAAAATATTATTACCGCTTTGCAGAGAAAAGATCCTGCAATGGCAAAAAAAGCAATGTGGCAACATTTGGAAAACGTTAAACAAAAACTCTTTGAGTTATCTGATGTAGATGACCCGAATTTTGACGGTTATTTGTTTAATATGAGTCCGATTGTTGTCGATCGTTAAAAATATAAGAGGAATTTAAAAATGGAACAAACATGGCGTTGGTATGGTCCCAAAGATCCTGTTTCTTTATCCGATATTCGTCAGGCCGGGGCGACCGGTATTGTGACCGCTCTTCACCATATTCCCAATGGAGAAGTTTGGAGTATTGAAGAAATTGAAAAGCGGAAAACCGAAGTAGAAAATGCCGGTCTAACTT
>NZ_MLHS01000072.1 GCF_001999335.1 Rodentibacter sp. Ppn85
TATATATATAACATATATCATTAAATTTTCTATTGGCTTTTCAAATGAATTTTCATAAGTATCTAATGCCCCCCCCCATTCACTTTCACTATTTCCCCATGGATAAACCTTTCCATTCTCGAATTTTCTTTGACACCATAAATATGCATCTTCAAAAAACCATTGTTTTAATTCTTTATAAGATACTCTATTCATTATTCTTTTACTCCCGTTGGTTTAATTTGCTTTCCGTTATTATCAAATATATTGACTTTAATATTTGGATAACGCTTATTAAATTGCTCTGTAACACCTAAACAACTTGGACAAGCTGGACGTTCAGTAAATATTATCACCTGACCTTTTGCTTGGGTATTTGAACCTAATTGATCCGCCAGATTAGATAAAATTTTATATTCAGAATCTGTTTTTCTATCTATTAAATCTCCTTTTTTATTAGGTAGATTCAATGATTTAAACTCTGTTTTACCTTTTCCAATAAACATACCTTGACTTACGTCTATCTGACTATGCCCTGCTAAAGTTTTTATATCTAAACCATCAATATCAATCTGAGCAAATGCGGCATTTCCTTGTGTGCTTAATCTCCTAGGCAAACTTTTTTTAGCATCAGCAAGTTGCTTACGGTAATCAGGTATCATTAAAACACTACCCTCAGGTTTTTTACTCAAGTCTTTTGTAACTTTTTCAAATCCGGCTTGTTGCTGCATAGCTAAGTCATCTTTTAATTTCGAATACAATGCCGCATTTTCTGCTCCCGTTGAAATCCTTGTCGTTTGATTTTCATATCCCGTAGTTTTTCCAACAATCGGCAAAGACTCATTCGCACTTGCTCCTTTCGGCAACTTCGTTTCAGCATAATTTAATGCCGTTCCGGCTCTAACCGAACCAACAAGTTCTGCAAAGGCTTTATAGATATAAACTTTGTTCAAGAAATTTTTTGCCTCTTCTAAAGGCATATTCCTTTCTTGTGCCAAATTCATCGCTATCTTTTCAAACTCAACGGCGTGGCTATCTTTTCCTTTAAGAATAGTCTCTACATGTTGATAGTCAGTTGGATAAAGCTCTTTGAATTTTAAGTGATAACTTAAACTCTGTTCATACCCGAATTTAGCATAATTGGCATCCGATACTAAAGATTGGCAAGCAGGATTATTTATACTGCTTGAACAGGCATCAAGAATGGCTTTATCTCGCTCTAAATCAAGTTTTTTGAGTTGTGAAAGCCTTTCTTTTTCTTGCTCGGTAGCTTGATTATTTTTCACTTTTCGCTCTAAAACCGCTTTTTCTTCTGCCTCTTGTCTAAAGAGATAATTATGCTCCACCGCATTCTCCGCAATGGTTATCCCTGTGCTAATCGTCGCTAGATTCTCCGCGCTATTGCCGGTTGCCGTTAAACCACTCGCTACCCCTGCCGCCACTTTGCTTAAGG
>NZ_MLHS01000073.1 GCF_001999335.1 Rodentibacter sp. Ppn85
TAATCTACGTCAGCCCCTTGTTTTTTATATAAACAACATCCATAATGGCAAACAAATGCCGATAAACAGCAAAATAAATAATGCGTTCAGGCTTAACGCCCATTTTTGCAAACTATGAATCACTAAAATCGCTGCAATCACAAAATGACAAATAAAATAAATGGCGTAGGCAAAAATACTTTCCGGATTGAACGTACTTTGCAAACCGATAAAGATTAACAAAATAAATATTGCCAAAGCATTTAAAACCAGTAAAACAATCATTAACAGAGGTAATAAAGCAATAAAATTTTGCAAACGGTTTTTCGCTATCACTAACGCTAAATTCACTAATATCACTCCGGATAAAATCTGAGCGATGGGATTATATTCGGCAAAAGCTGACAAAGGCAGCCGACTAAATAACATAAAATAGCTCAATCCGCCTAAGCCCGCCACCAAGATTGCCATCAATAAAAAACTATTACGGGCTTTTTCAACTTTTGATTGTTTCCAAATAAAATACACCACGGATAAACCGCACAGGCTCATTATATTGATAAGGGTATGACGATAATCGGGTAAAAGACTCACCGCCATCCATACAATCCAGTAGAATGCAAAGGCTACATTCACTTTAACCAACCGCCCTCGCTGTCCGGGGCAAATTTCACCTTTATAAAATACCAGTAAAGAAAATAATTGCGCCACCAACACCGCTAACCCCAAATGAGGAACCGCCTGTGTTTGAGGTTTTAACCCAAAGATAAAAAACTCAACGGCCAACAGCAAACAAAGAGTCAGTGTCGAAAATAGTTGCACGGAATATTTGGAGGATTGTTCAGACATAATTGAAAAATATAGAAAAATAATGCGTCATTATGCTAAAAATTCACGATATTTTAAAGTAGAATGAACGCAATTTTGACCGCACTTTAGGAACTCAAATGTTACTCAGTATTTTATATATTATCGGCATTACCGCCGAAGGTATGACCGGGGCATTGGCGGCCGGCAGAGAAAAAATGGATATTTTCGGGGTGATTATTATCGCCTCCGTAACCGCTATCGGAGGCGGTTCCGTTCGCGATGTGTTATTAGGTCATTATCCGTTGGGCTGGGTCAAACATCCCGAATATTTTTTAATTGTCGCAAGTGCGGCGGTCATTACGGTTTATGTCGCCCCTTTTATTAACCATTTTATGCGCTACTTTCGTACTATTTTCTTAGTATTGGATGCCATGGGATTGGTCGTATTTTCCATCATCGGCGCACAAATCGCCATGGATATGGGGCACGGCATCACAATTGTCTGTATAGCAGGCTGCATTACAGGCGCATTTGGCGGCGTATTACGGGATTTACTCTGCAACCGAATTCCCCTCGTTTTCCAAAAAGAACTTTATGCCAGTGTTTCCCTTTTCGCTACCCTTACCTACTACTTGCTCAGCACACTCCAAATAGAACACACTGTCGCAGTATTAATCACCTTAATCACAAGCTTTACATTACGGGTTTTAGCTATTCGTTTTGCATGGGGGCTACCGGTATTTAACTATCAGGAATTATCACAGGAAGAACAAGATAAATTACCGAAGAAAACAAAATAATCACACCAGCCAAATATTATGGCTAGGCTATTTCACTTTCAAAACCGACCGCACTTTGGGCTTTTATCTCTAAAGTGCGGTCGTTTTTTTACACGTTTTTATCCAACCATGCCTGAATGCGGGCTTCCGTTTTCTTTTCGTTGTAGCCAAAATTTGGAATGAGGTGAAAACGATAGAACCAACCAAAATAATCCTGCCAAATGCGTTTTTCTTTTTTGAAGTAGTGAGCGAATTCTTTATCCGGATTCGGGCTTTTTAAATAATCTACGATAAAGTCGCGCAAATAATAACTTTGATATTCACATACCGGGCGGTAAGCGCCGAGTGCCGGGGAGGCTTTTTTGTTGCATTCGGGATTTTCAAAAGGAATATCCATAATTAGGCAGCTCATGCCCTCGCGGTTTAGCCAAGAAGAATGAAAATCCGTTTGTAAAAAGTAGATTAAACGCTGTTCATTGTGTTTTAAACTTTCGGGGTATTGTTTAATGTAAAACTTTCCCCACCACCAAAAGTAAATAAGACGGCGCTTGGCATCAATACGCACTGGGCGACCATTTGGCAGGCAAAGTAATACAAACCAAAAAATCGGGAAAAGGATATAGAACCAGCCGTAGTATATTGCGTCAGGGTGTTTATTCAACATTCTCATTTTAAATTCTAGATATGTTTCTGGAGTTATCGGGATTCCCGATACTTGCATGCCACCACGTACTAATCTCCAAGTATTTTCCAAAGCCCAATCCACAGATATCGCCCATTGAATATCGTTATACATTCCTGTTTGCGAAATAATGTCATTTAAGGTTATTACGCTCACAATAATGAACCAAGGCCAGACTAAAATCGCTTTAAAATAACTGACATTATAACGGGTGATTTCAATCACCCCGTTGCCAAGCGGTTTGACATTGCGTGAAACCATATCGGGGGTATAGTTTGGTGTGTTCATTAATATTTACCCTCTAAGATA
This sequence comes from Rodentibacter sp. Ppn85, assembly GCF_001999335.1. Lineage (GTDB taxonomy): Bacteria > Pseudomonadota > Gammaproteobacteria > Enterobacterales > Pasteurellaceae > Rodentibacter. The sequence continues at coordinate 2,560 of NZ_MLHS01000073.1, forward strand.
ATTTCGCCCTCAAAATGTTCGCCATATAACCTAAAATCATTGAATTTTTTACGGACGCCAGTATGGCGTCCCTACATTAAAATTTTGCATTTACGACATAATGTCGTTTTATTTTTAACGTGCGGTGAAATTTTTACTACTGAACGCCATGTTTCTCCAGCCACGCTTGAATTTTGGCTTCGGTTTTCTTTTCGTTGTAGCCAAAGTTTGGAATGAGGTGGAAACGATAGAACCAACCGAAGTAATCCTGCCAAATACGTTTTTCCTTTTTGAAGTAGTGAGCGAACTCTTTATCAGGATTCGGGCTTGTTAAATAATCCACGATAAAGTCGCGTAAGTAGTAGCTTTGATATTCACACACAGGGCGATAAGCGCCGAGAGCCGGGGAGACTTTTTTATTGCGTTCGGGATTTTCAAAAGGAATCGTCATGATTAAGCAGCTCATGCCCTCGCGGTTTAGCCAAGAGGAATGAAAATCCGTTTGTAAAAAGTAGATTAAACGCTGTTCATTGTGCGTGAAATTTTCAGGGTATTGTTTAATGTAAAACTTTCCCCACCACCAAAAGTAAATAAGACGGCGTTTGGCATCAATACGCACGGGGCGACCATTTGGTAAGCAAAGTAATACAAACCAGAAAATCGGGAAGAGTATGTAGAACCAGCCGTAGCATATTGCGTCAGGGTGTTTATTCAACATTCTCATTTTAAAATCTTCATATGCTCCAGGTGGCATAATCTCTCCAAATCCTTGACGAACAGCTACTAAGTCAGTCCAAGTTCGTTCTAAAGCCCAATCTACAGAAATCGCCCATTTTATGTCTATAAACATACCTATTTGATTTATCACATCATACAATGTCATTACTGTTACAATAATAAACCAAGGCCAGACTAAAATCGCTTTAAAATAACTGACATTATAACGAGTGATTTCAATCACCCCGTTGCCAAGGGGTTTGACATTGCGTGAAACCATATCAGGGGTATAGTTGGGGGTGTTCATTAGTATTTGCCCTCTAAGATAATTTCGCCCTCAAAATAATCGGCGTTCCGTTTTTGCCAAAAAGTATCGGTTTTTTCACCGAGTTTTGGGTATTTTACTTTAATGACAAAAATATCCGTGTTATGAGTCGGATATTTTTCCGTATTAATCAGGTTAATAGATTTATAACCTCTAAAGAGGTTTTCCTCCGAAAGATAAATATAGGCATTGCCGTTATTTTCTGTTCGTTTCGGGTTGACATGTGTTTCTCTGCCTTGTAGTGATGTCATGGCATCAACCACACTGCCTGGATGCGGGTATTCATATTGAGTAACGTCAATCTCCAGACGGGCGGCATAGCCTTTTTCCTCTGCAAATGCAGGACAACTGACTTCTAAAACCTGCCATTGGTTGTTTTTGGCAGAAACCGTTAAACCCCAAGCGAGGTTATAGTAGGCTTCCATTTCTTTATCAAATCGTTTTTTCATTTCAATAAATTTGTTGTGATCATTTGGTAACGCTAACGCTTCTGAAAGCAATAATTCTTCTACTAATTCAGGACGTTTATTGCCATTCCAATAACTCTCCGAATTCCCCCAAAATCCGGTTCTCACCCAAGCCTCATAAGGATTATCGCCAAAAGTGGACACCACCACACTCAGAATCACCAAGGCAGCGCCCACAATCCCCAATGCCGGGAATACGCCGGAAACAAAACTGAAGGTTGAGAGCAAGGTACAAATTTCACCTACGGCTAAAAGCGCCGCAGCATCCCGTTTGGCTTTGTCGCCACTGCCACTGCCTTGTTTGAAGTCATTATAGGCAATAATAATCGCCATCACGCTGGCGATACGTCCGACATTATCAAATGAGATGACCTTATTCCAAATACGTGTGCCGGGTTGTGCCGTTGCACCGGGAAAAGGTAAACCATAGCGCATGGCGGCTTTATTTAATTTTTGAAAGAGTTTTTCGGTTGCTTGTTTGGCAATGTCATTTTCTTTGCGTTCAAAGGCTGCCACGATGGCGGATAAATCTGCGGTAACTTGCGCAACAGCCAAGGCGTTTACGCCCTTTTCATCCTGTAATTCCGTCCATTTTTGAAAGTTTGCGATGGCGGTGATTGAGGCAAGAAAAATCCCCGCATAACGTGTTTTCTCATTTATCCATTTACTGGCATTGGATTGATCTTGTGCGTCAATATTCATCCACACCGAGAGTATGCGTTCATCACGCCATTGTAGCATTGTTCTTGGTAAATCAATGTTAGTTACCCGCCCGGCTGCGATGGCTTCCATTTGGCTTTTTAGCGATTTTAAGGCATCTTTTACACCGGTCGGTTGTAGCCGTGTTAAACGAAAACCTAACACCTTTAAATAGCTGTGATACATCAATGAATTGGTTGCTGTGCGTTGCCATAAATGTAATTGACCGGCAGACACTTCACCCAGTAGTGCATCAAACCTAATGCGGTTAAATTCAACAAGTACCGTACCGTCTTTGACAATGCTATTGCTTTTATCGCCGATAGATAGAAGATTGCCGAGGTAGTCGCCATAACTTTTCGGTGATTTTTCCAGCTTATCCGGTAAGCCTGTTTGGTCATTGGGTTTTGTATTGGCAAGTCTCAACATTTCAGCTTGTTCACTTATGCCTTTAGGGCGGGTACTGATTCCGCTTTGTGCAGCGATGATAAGCTCCATCATATAGTTCGCCACGGGATGGAGTTTAGCCGGCTGTTTTTGATAATCCAACATGAGACCGTTTATTACAGCCATTTGGGCAATGATAGTGTGATTATTCGCTTGTTCCGCCATGGCTCGGTGTGCTTTGGCGAGATTGACCATCATGTCTTCATACTTTGTCGGACGATATTGAAGATATTGCTCCATTTGTTGCCACGTTTTATTATCGACCGTACCATCGTTGGTTTCTTTTGAAAAAACACGACCGAGACCACTGAATAGACGATCGCTTTTATTCGCCTCTCCAACCGGAAATCCGGAATAAGATTTTGCTCTTAACAGTTTTTCAAGGGATTTGACCGCTCTTGCGGTGGTAATCGGATAAAGTTCTTTCGCACGTTCAGCGGCATCGTTTGCAACGGCAACAACACTGCAGGCAGCAATGTCATAAATATTACCGATAGGATCGAATACGGCAACGACAATAGGTTCGCCATTTTCGCAAGGTTTTGTCGGGAGCATTAAGTTTTGTTTAGCGTTATAGCCGACAGTCGTTGCCCGATATTGTGCATTCTGATTAGTATCGGATGATTTAGGGTTAAAGTCTGGCACTCGCGTTTGTAATGATTGATCAGTTAAAACAAATGAAAAATCAGATTCCAGTTGTTTTAACGCTAACTTTTGCATGATTTTTGCACGGGTATCGGGATCAACCTCAAGCTTTTCAAACAGCTCGGCAGGCCAACGGAATTCACTATAAGCAAATTCAATAATTGCCGTTTGTGGATTTACAAAAGCGTGATAATAAGAATTTACGCCTTTGGCAGGCACCCATTCTTTCCTTGGATTGCCTTCCGTCCATTCGTACTGTGTAAATTGATAAGGCAAGTTCCCTTTTTCCCCTCGCAATTCCGGTGCATTACTGTCATCATCACTCACCGTATATTTAAAAATAATCCATTGCCCTTTCAAATCCGTCGTTTTTCCAACATGTTTTTGCGAGTAAATGTAAAAATAGCCCTGGCGCAAACGACGTAATTCATAATTCGGATCGTTAATGCCTGTGGGCATAGGCGGCGCCTCGCCGGTTTCGGCAATCTTATCAAGGGCGGCTTTAGTTAAACTAAATCGCGCAGGATAAATCGGACGAATTTCAGCTTGGCAGGCGAGCGGTTTACCGATTTTACTATCTGAAAGTACAGGACGATTGGCTGTCATTTATTTCGGCTCCTTGATAAAAATTTGTTTTGCTTGTTCATAAACGGTGTGTGCAACAACGATAGGAAAGTTCTCTCCAATCTCATTATTTGCCTGTTGTATGAGTTGTTCAAAAGTGCGGTCATTATTTAGATAAATTTGTGCTTTCACAAGATGAATAACAGCGTCATCATGTTCAAACCCTAGCCGTAATGCCCGCTCGAAATGTTGTTCGATATTTTGATGTGAAACTGATAAATTTAAATTGAAAAACTCTGCCGGAATATGTCTTTCTGTAATTGTTCCAGTAATTGTCGTTTGTCGTAGTCTTCTATAAACGCTTGAAATTCATCGTCAAAACCGACCGCACTTGGTTGGCTGTCGGGCGGTAAATCCTTTAGACTGAAAATATGAAAGCGGTTGCCGATACGCGCGCCGAAGGAATCTATCATCGTTTCGCCCTCCCGAACGCCGAAAAAGGACGCCAGTTTTGCCGGGGAACAGGCAATGTATCGCAGATAGGCAACCAGGATTATCGGGTCGTAAAAACGGAAGAAATACCATTTTTCGTTTTCTTCCCGATAAAGGTGAATAAATTTGCGCAGATGATAGGCCAGCGTCTCAAAAGACTGTTGCGAACGGATAATAATGGTCGGATTGCAATCCCAAGCGCCCATCCAAGGTTGTTCCGCTTGAGTGAAAAGCAGTTCGACAAAGGGGCTGTCTTCTCTATCGGTGACGGTCAGTTGGGCAAGAAACGGGGCGTTGCTGTCCATTTTGTCTTTCAGTTCGCCTTTATACAGTGACTCGGTTCTGCCCTCGTGTTCGCTTAATTGGGGGATGGTAAAGGATTTTACCCCGTCAATCACGGCATAATAACGCCAATCTTGTGCATTCTCGGTGAAATGGGGGTTGGGATAATACAGTCCCTCTTTGGGGTTGTGTGCGGAGTCAAACT
>NZ_MLHS01000074.1 GCF_001999335.1 Rodentibacter sp. Ppn85
AGGCGGTGTTGAATGTAATCATGTAGCAGAAAATCAAAATAATCTTTGAGCACAATCGGATCATAAAAGCGGAAATAAGGCAGGCGACCGTCATAGATATTAGTATAAATGAATTTTTTAAAATTAATAACGTCCAAATTTTGAATCATACAAAACTTTCGTTTAAAAAAGTGCGGTCAAAACGCCCTTATTTTCAACCGCACTTTTAATTAATCCGCCACCCAGATTTTTTCTAGCTCTTTTGTCTCAGGGTGATATTTATAGACATTAATTCCGCCTCGCCCGTATTGCCCTGTAACGAGAATATTGGCTTTATAAGCGGAGGCAATGCTTAAATTTCCTCTTGATATTTCAGGGTTATTGCCTATTTCTACATAGGCTTTTATCCAAGGATCACCTGTTGTATAAAGTAATGCAAGTTCATCGTTACTATTAGGTAAAAGAATAAAATCTTTCTCTGTAACAAAGGCAACAGCCGAAATATCAGAACGAGTTATTTGTTTGTCTTTAAATTTTTCTGGAATAGGTAGCAACTTACTTTTATCTTTCCCCTTAATTCCTTTCCGAAAAAGTCCGTATATATCTGCTAAATTAGATCTTTGATGAGGATCTGATAGTAACCATATGTAACGTTTCCCATTTCCCCCGCCTGTTACAATCCATTTTCCATCAGGGCTAATAATACCTGATGTTGCCCCCTGATTCCCCCATAAACGTGCAATTGGCTTTAATGTTGTTTTATCCCATAAAGTTACACCTTGATAACTATCTTTTTTATACCTATCAGGATTTATAGGATTAGCCGTTAGTTTGGTTTGGGCTGGAGGAGAATCTCTTACGGTTATTGTGTCTCCTACAGAAAGCAGATAATTTCCTACAAGAGAAAAGGTATAAGGCTGACTAGGGCTAATCGGCGCATCGGTGTAAATCGGCACTAAATCTTTCCCATGTCCTTTATAAAATTTTCCCCATTCATCTGCGGACAAGTAGAAGGATTTATCAGCCGACATAATTTGTCCTTCCGTCTTAAAGTGAGGAAATTGTAAAACTTCTTTGCCCTCAACATTTTGGATATGTACCAGATTATTGCTATCCTGCCACATAAACTCATGACTATCCGGAATAAAATAAGCACTATAAGAAAAGGCGTTATCAGACAAATGTTTTTTCTCTTTCTTTTGAATATCCCATAGAAACAGCTTTCCACCTCGATGTGCGCTAATCACATAACGCCCGTCACTGGATACGCCTAATGAATGCACGGGAGGTTGTTGATTGGCACAGGCGGAAAGTATGCTTAACAAAAAAATGTTGATAAATAATTTAATCACTCTTTTCATTGACTCCTCCTAATAACGCCCAAATTTTGAATTACGTTTAATTCTATCAATAATGAGTTTTTTATAACTTTCCGAATAAATGAGAGGAAATACTTTATTCTTATCTAGCATTCCGACCCATTCATACTCCCATTCCCGCATGGCGGAGTGGGTAATAAAATATGGGCGTTGTTTATCCGGATTTTTTGTGTCTCCATCTATAAACTGCGATTCCTTGGCTGTTTGAGGGAGGAATGCTATTCTATCTTCATCACTCATTTCACTAATAAAGGGATCAAAATATAATTTTTTATCATTTTTACTCAAGCTGCCTTTCACATTTCTTCCCTGCACTGAATACAAATCCCCCCTTGCTCCTAACGGCGGTCGAATATCCATATTAATTTGTTGCCAATCATGCACAAGGGTATAAGACAAAATCTCAATAATATGCTCTAACACTGCCTTTTGAATCGGGTCGTCTTTTTTAAACCGTCTAAAACAGCTCCAAGGGCGTAAATAATAAATCTCATCGGAAATCCCGCCGTGTTTTGACAGTTTTTCCGCTTCCGCCTCGACGGCTTGACGAATACGTGTCTGGTTTAATGCGTTTCGTTGAATATTGTCACAGATAAATTCCCGTTGACGGCTATCGGTCACATCCCGACACTCGTATTTATCTTTTAACTTTTCAATGCGGATATATTCATCGGAAATTTCCCTTGTCAATCCCTGTTCATAGGCATCGGCGGATTTACTGCTCGGTTTATTGATACCGAATGTCGCGCTATTGTCAAACATCGTAATCGTAA
>NZ_MLHS01000075.1 GCF_001999335.1 Rodentibacter sp. Ppn85
AGTTTGACTCCGCACACAATCCCAAAGAGGGACTGTATTATCCCAACCCCCATTTCACCGAGAATGCACAAGATTGGCGTTACTATGCCGTGATTGACGGCGTAAAATCCTTTACCATCCCCCAATTAAGCGAACACGAGGGCAGAACCGAGTCACTGTATAAAGGCGAACTGAAAGACAAAATGGACAGCAACGCCCCGTTTCTTGCCCAACTGACCGTCACCGACAGAGAAGACAGCCCCTTTGTCGAACTGCTTTTCACTCAAGCGGAACAACCTTGGATGGGCGCTTGGGATTGCAATCCGACCATTATTATCCGTTCTCGCCAAACCTTTGATTCACTGGCTTATCACCTACGCAAATTTATTCACCTTTACCGGGAAGAAAACGAAAAATGGTATTTCTTCCGTTTTTACGACCCGATAATCCTGGTTGCCTATCTGCGATACATTTCCTGTTCCCCGGCAAAACTGGCGTCCTTTTTCGGCGTTCGGGAAGGCGAAACGATGATAGATTCCTTCGGCGCGCGTATCGGCAACCGGTTTCATATTTTCAGCCTAAAGGATTTACCGCAGGACACCCAACCAAGTGCGGTCGGTTTTGATGGAGAATTTCAAGCGTTTTTGGAAGACTACGACAAACGACAATTACTGGAACAATTACAAAAAGACATTATTCCGGCGGATTTCGCCGAACAAAATATTGCCGCACAGGATATTGAAAAATACTTTTATCAAGCACTTGAGTTAGGCTTTAAAATTGAAGGCAGTATCATCAATATTGTGAAAGTATTTTGTTATTTGGCAGGCGATATGACAACGCTTAAACATCATTGGCTGGCGCTTGAAAAAGAATATGGCGATGATCTCAGCGAAACAGAACTCGCCGAGTTATTGCATGACAAAATAAAAATACGGACGGAGGCTTAGAATAAATATGTCGAAAAATAACACTGACGGTCGCGCCGACCCGAATGCAAAACCGATCGGGCAGCCTATTGCCTGTCAATTGGATATCGTCCCGGTTTTTCCGGTACGTTTTAGTATGAACGCGGAAACATTAAATGAGGCGGCTAAAACAGGAACAGTGCCACCCATGCCGACAAGTATTGATGATCCTCAATATGACTTACGCCGTTTACGCCAAGGTTATCTATATATCCTCGCCCGGGTAAAACATGTGGGCAATGCTACCGATGAAAAGAAACGCTGGTTAATTTTTGAATATACGGTCGCCAATGACGACAGTAACGCCCCTAAACTGAATCAATCAGGGGGATTACCTTATCGCTTTAGCCAATATGTTTGGGCGGACGGTACGGCGCGTGGAGAATGGAAAAAACTACCGCAATCCTTTCCTTATGCCTATGTGCATTCTCAAGTGAGCGCTATTGAGTGTGCTTACAGCGAAGAGCGCTGGGCGCCGGAAATGTTTGAAGAGTTAGAGCGTGAGCCAAGCAAGCGAGCGCAAATCATGCAGAAATTCTCCTTAACCGGTGGTTCGGAGAAGTTCGTTTTTACGGGGGAAAAGCTTTCGGAAAAGGTCGCTGATTTTAAACGGGAGAAACAGATTCAGGATTTAATCGATAGCTTTCGTCGCTTAACCGGCTTAGGCTATAACGAACAACACAAAGTATTTGATAGTTGTTCGACAAAGAAAACCTTAGTCATTGCCTTATTTGACCGTATTGGCGACATTAAAGACGTTTCCGCCTATCATCAGCGGATATTGGCAAATAATTTAAAAGAATTCTCAAAACTTCTTTATCCGGTTACCACGGCTAAGGCGATTAAGCAGATAGAACAGCAGGTATATAAAAATCCGAATTGGCTTAAGCGTCTAATGAGTTCCGACCCGCTGGATGGAGACATGCGTAAAAAAATTGAAATCTATGCCAAAAAATCCCCTCTGATGTCGGAACAAACTATGCAAAATTTAGCGACAGCTCAATTTAATTTGTTAAATCAAACGGGCAACGGCACGCCTCGTGAACAGATGTCATTTTTAGATAAACTCTGCGAAACCAATCAAAAACAATTAGACAGATTAGCCTCTATTGCCGATTATGCCATGGCATTTTACGGCTCGGCGATGGCGGGATTTGGCGATACGCCAAAGGGCGTGGAGCAGCAGAAAAATCTACTGATTAAGGGCGATGGTAACTCATGGCACGCCACTCTGTCTAATCTCCTTAGCGTAAGCGATAAACTGAATCAAATCACCAAAGAGACGGCGACAAAACTGGCGACCAAAGCCTTACGTTTTGAGATTATGATTGAATCGGTGATGGCGGCACAGATGTTGCTTTGGAAAGAGAATGTCGAAGGTGCGATTCCTTATAAGCATTTTTTAGCCGCAGCGGGGTTAAAATTACAGACTATTTCCGTGGCGCATGTGGGCAGTGTGAATGTGGGGGCAGAGATAGTGAATCAACAAATGCGCACCCTAATTCAAAATGCCGACGAGCTGTTTAAAGGATTAAGCGCGGCGCATTATCAAGCGGAACTCACCAAAGGCATACGCTCAGGCGCCGATCATTATGTTAATATGAATGTCCATGTCGTCGTAAAAAACGATTATAGTCCGGCGGTCCGGCTGGTAAAAGTTAGCGAATCGGTCGGCACGTTCTTTGCCGGCGGGACGTTAATCATGAATTTACGGGAATGGGCAAAATATAAGCAAGATAATTCCGGTTCATTATCGGCATGGTTTTTACACCCGTCAGTTCGTTTGGCAAATGATTTTGCCGCGTTGGTGGCAAGTTTGGAGAGAACGAAAGGATTTGGCGCTAAAGCATTGGGTGAATTTTACGAGCGCTTGGATAGCGCAGCAGTAAAACAAATTCAGGGGCTGGCTGAGTTTAAAGAGCCGATTGGGATAAAAACTGCTACGGGTAGGGGCACCCAACTGGCTAAGCATCTGACACTGAAAAATGTCGGGCGTCTAGCCAATGTGTTGGGGGTGGTGATTGCTTTTGCACAAGCACATCAAGCGATACGCACCGGCGACACGGCGGCGCGTAATTCGGCGATAATGGCGGGCATGGCGGAAATCAGTTTCTTTATTTCCACCTTTGCCTACACCGGCGCCTTTGTGGGAATCGGGGTGGTGTTGGCAATCGGTTCGGTGCTGACTTCACTGGTGGCGGATAATGAATTTGAGCAATGGGTGAGAACCGGGTTCTGGGGGAATTCGGGGGATTATTGGGGGAATAGAAGAATTGAATTACCTAAACGTTTTTTTGAAGCTCAGAAATTATCAACTACAAGTAAATCGAAAGATGTACAAAAAATTAAAAACTTCTTTGAGCAAGAAATGGACGGCTTTTATAACTTGATCTGGGGTATCGGTATTGATACTACCTTGGCAAATCAATATCAGCTAAGGGTCTATTGTCCGGCATTTAAGGATAGAAGCAGTGCGGATAAACTGACGGTAGAACTCAGCGTAACGGATTATACTCCCCGCCCGGCATGGCATCCTGGCAGCGATATACCCATGCCGGCACCTATGCCGAGCCATAATGTGCGCAAGCAATTTTTATCACCAGGGGAGATATTGATTGATATGACGCAAATTAGCAGCTTGCGAAACTATCGTTATATTTCTGATACCAAAGGTAATAATGCAATGAAAATCCTAACGGTAAAAATCAAATATCCCAAACTGGGTGAAGATGTTTCTAGTTGGTGGAACAGATTCAATGCGGATTATTTTGAAAGTAAAATCACTTATGTAGGGGTATAACATGTTCTTATCCGAATACAGTCCAGATGTGATTGCACGCAATGTAAAACAGTTGGGCAATGGCGTAATTGAGGTACGCCGTTACAATGACGGGCATATCCGTGCTGACCTCTCTTGGGTGTGGTTTTTATGTACGGTAGGGTTTCTTATTTATGACTACTTTACTACTCAAACTATGTTTAGAGATATTCAATGGGCTATATCTATCGATTGGTCATTAGAAACAGTATGGGAGCGGTATTCTAATACCTTTTCCGTGCTTGGAGAAGTTATGCCTGAAAATGCTTATGAGGAATTTAAGGAGAGTATGATCAGAATGCATAGTAGCAGTTTTTACTGGGGCTGGTTCTATATCCTCTTCCCATTATTCTGGTTCTTTATGGTTGCCTCCCCCAAATGGCGTCCGGTGCGCTTTGATACCAAACGCCGTTTAGTGTATTTTTGGTCGTGGGGGCAGCTTTATATTATGCATTATCCCAAATCCGTACAGCGGGATAGGGAACAGCTCCTCCGCTTTTTAAGCCCGGAGTTTTTCACCCCGTGGATACGCCCGAAACATTTTGGCAGCTTAGTGTTTACTATTCCTCATGAAAACCCCGAGAAAAAACGCTCCCGCCGTGTGCCATTGGGGATTTACCGCCCTGCTTGTGAAGACCAAAATCACGCATTATTGACTTTTATTTTGGATTATCTCAGCAGCGAAAACCCGGACGAAGAATACGGCAAGTTCTTTAAAAAAGAAAAACGCATTGCCAGCGACTATTTTAACTGGTTTTATCAATTTAGCCTGTTCCCGCCAATCGGCTATAACGAAAAGAAAACCCAAGCCCGCATTCAGGCATGGTTGGATAAGCATTAAAAAAGGGGCTGACGTAG
>NZ_MLHS01000076.1 GCF_001999335.1 Rodentibacter sp. Ppn85
ATCTACGTCAGCCCCTAAATTTAATCAAAAGAAGATATTAAAAACTCGGTTTTTTAGATGAAGATCGACCGACCTCTTCTTCTATTCCGATGATTTGCTTAAAGCTCTCAAGTAATTCTTTCTCATTATTAGCTTGATAATAATGTTCACCGACGCATTTTTTCCACGCTCTCACTTGATCTGCCGGCGGATTAAATCCGAAAGCAACAAAACCGATACGGGTAGGCTGTTTTTTCTGTGACGGATCTTGCAATGTATCTACTTGCTTACGTATAGCCTCACACATTCCTCCGTCTAACAAGCTAATTAAGGTTTTTTCCGTCGGCAGGTTATCCATTCCATCAGAGAGAACTAACATAACTCTCTGTGTATTAGATCCTAATTTTGCCGGTTCTGCGTTGGGGTTTGTATTCTTGTCCATCATAATATTTGCCCCTACAATCATCCCGGAACTTGCAGCCGTACCGCCTTTCGGATAGAGCCCTTTTAATATTTCCATAATATTCCTTTTATCTTGACTAAACCAAGCTTGGGTTGTTTGTTTCCTTTCATTACTGCCTAAACAATATCTTCCATTATTAAAGGTTAAGCTATAGTTGATTTTTGATCCGTTAAAAGAATATATCTGATTGATCGTTCTTCGTACATCTAAATACCGATTAAAATCTTTCATATCCCAGTTATACTTCAAAAGTTGTCTTTTTATTTCGGACTCTAAACGACTATCTCCATAATACGGTAACACACAACTGGACTCACCTCTTTGTTTAGCTCCCGCAGCGAATGCCGTAAAGCCGATTCGATTAAAAGGGCTGACTTTTTCCGGTGCTTTCGGAGGTAGCAAAATATCCTGAATATTTCCGACTACACGTCTTAAAATATTAATTTTACTCTGAGGATCATTATCTTTCTCCTTCCTACCTTGTGTGTCTTCTCCAACACGATCCAACATAGAGCTGGAAAAATCCAGAACTAACATTAATTCAACCGGGATTGCTCCTTTTTCTTTAACCGCATAGGTTTTTCCCGAACTAATCTCCGTTCGCCCCGCTTTTAATAAACTTTGATCAAGAGCTGATTGTCCCCAAGGTAGCCAAAATTGGCGATCGATACTTCCTTGCACGGAACAGGCAACAAATTCTTTGCGAACATAAGGATTTTCTTGCTTCTCTTTTTTCTCACAGGCATAGTCAAAATCCTTTGTGATAATTACCGGTTTTGATTTTGCATTTCCTGCTTCCGACCTATCCGAACGTAAATAGTATTCGGCTATACCATGAACCAATTCCAAATTTCGTTTATGTTGTTGGGCTGCGAATTTCCCACCTTCTCCCGCTTTAGCAATTTCTTCCTTACTTGGATTCTGCCGTTTCACGTCATAATGTGCCTTATTCTCCCTTTCCCCATTATTTTCGGCCACTAATGCTAATGCGCCTTGATCCGTAGCCTGAGCTAATCTGGCTTTATCCAATAAAATACCGGAACCGTCCACTGCAAAGCTGATAAGAAATAACAATGGAAATGCTAACAATGCGGTCATTACTGCATAGACCCCGCTTTCATCGGAATAAAAACGTTTCAATGCTTGGTAGCAATAAACAATTAAATCTTTTTTTCTCATAAAATTACTTTTAAATTATCGATAAACCGAGAATGATGATGAACGAATCATCCCCCATGATTGATTAGCTTTATCTAACAGTAATGCTTTAAAGAAACTGTTTGTTTCAACACAAAGAGTAACCTGATAAAGAGGAATTTTTCTTTCATTATTAATTTCCGAGCGCGGTGATAACCGACTCAGCTCATCAATTTTCCGATAAGGTTTGCATTGGGATGAATTTCGCTTTGAGCTTGAATTACCTTCCTGCCAATGCTCTAACACGATATATAGGTCTTTCTTGCTTTCTTTATCTCCATAAACCAAACGCTTAGCCAATTGTTCAAACTTTTTTAAATCTTGCTCATTAATTCGGGCTTCTTTGTCATATAATTGCGTGCGTTCACGCAAAATATTTACTAATGAATAAGAAACATTATCTAATTTTCCCATTGTAGAGCGAATAATCACCAAATCGGATAAAAAAGCGAAGATAAAAGCCAGGAAAATTAGCATGAATACAAACTCAATACTGACCGAACCTTTATTATTTCGATAAAATTTATTAATTAAATTGCGATCTTTCATATTCCTGTACCACAACAAATTCTCTATTAAGTAGCGATCGAGTCCAAGATTTAGGAAAAAACGGTAACGGAACCAAAAATTCGTAATCATAATTTAAAGAATACCGGGCTAATGTTGCATCCTTACCATTAGGGGAAACCAGTTTTCCGTCATTACCGATTTTAGGCTGCCTAAATTTTTCATCTAATAATGCAGAAATACAATTGCGACCGGTATCACAATCTACATATTTAACATGAATATCAAAGTCGTTCTTTTGGAGCTGAGCTAAATACCCAATAGTCGATTCACCTTGTAATTTTCGTTGCTCTTTCAATGCTTTTCTAAATACATCTTCATAGTTTCCCGTACTGTTTAGATTTTCATTTTTTGCGATTCTGACACTTTCCGCAATCGCCAGATCCCAATACGAGGTAACAATAGCTAAACGACAGAACTCCAAAATAAGCACTACCACAAAAAAATACAACGCAACGGTAAAGCTAAATTCAACACTAGAAACGCCCTTTATATTAGATAAAAATTTTCTTATCATCGCTTTCTATTTCCATGTTATTTAGCAACGGCTTTAGAAAGACGCTCCGTTTTCTTTAATGCTTCAATTAAATCATCCGGAGAAGTATTTAAACTCTCTTTAACAATAATATTTTTGGCATAATCTATGTCTCCAAATTTAATTAAGGCAAAAACTAAATTATGTAGCAGACGAGGCTCCTTAATTCCATTAAGATATTGAGGTAATAATAAAGAAACTGCATTATGATAATCACCATTAATAATACTTAACATAGATAAATTATTAATTGCCGTTACATCATTAATAAATAGTTCACGTGCTTTTTGAATATTTATATGTGCATCCTTTAATTTCCCTAATTGTGCCAAAGCAATTCCTCTTAAATTATAAGCCTCACCATTTCTAGGAGATGTTAATAATATCGAATCAGATATACTTACAGCATCATTATAT
>NZ_MLHS01000077.1 GCF_001999335.1 Rodentibacter sp. Ppn85
GCACTGCCGGGTTTTTATTTTATATAGAGATAATCCCCTGAATCGAATGGTTCGGGGGATTTTGCTTTCTTGGAAATAATCTACACCTAAACGATATGGGCTATTATTTAAATCATAAAAAACCCGCAAAAAGAGACCGCACTTTTAATCACTGAATTCAGCGTGTTGATAGCCTTTCTTAGTTTTATTTATCGATAACTGCAGCATTGCTAAATAAGGATTTTTAATAGGAAAAATTGAATATTAAAAGAATAGGAATAAGCTATCATTTATTAATGAGAAAAACTTACTCAAGTGGTACAATCCATCAAATTTTATTAGAAGGATAAATCTCTAATGGCTCGAAAGAAAAAAACACGTCGAATTACTGATGTTATGCCAATGCGTAAGGCTGATAAAAAACCTGAAATACCAAAACCTTCCGGTAAAAAACTTACTCGCTATGAGCTTGATGCAAAAGCCCGTGAGGATAAGAAAAAGCGTAAACATAAAGGTTTAGCATCCGGTTCACGTCATAGTGCAGTGGAAAATAAATCAAATAAACTTCAACAAGAAATTAAAGATCCAAAAATTGGGAGTAAGAAAAAAATTCCTTTAACTGTGGAGTTTGTGAATAAACCGGAAAAAGGTCAAATTATTCCTGTGTTGGGAGCTGTGAAAAGACAAGATCCGATGCAAGAGTTGGAGAGTTTGGAAAATAACGAAATTCTTAATGAATTATTGGATATATTGGAAGAAGGTAAAACTATTAGTAAAGCGGATCAACAGTTCGTTGATGAATGTTTGGATCGTATTGCAGAATTAATGGAAGAGCTCGGTATTGAAGACGAAGAAGAAAACGAGGCTGATTTATACCGCACTTTTGAGAAAATAAATATCGAGCAATTTAGATAAAAGATGGTTTGGATAATTATTTTAGGCTTACTTGGAGTACTTGTTGTTGCCGCTCTATCTTGGTATGCGTTGCATTTATTGAAGCAGTTGAAACGGCAGAGACACGCTTTCTTACAAGCCAAAATGGCGAGAGCAACGCGATTAAAAGAAAGTATCGAAATTATTGCAAGAGCGATGAAAAGTAAGGAATGTAACCATTCCGAAGGTGTTATTCGCCTTACAATGTTGTTAATGCCTTTTGGTAAAAACCTGTAACCTTATCCCGGCATGATGCAACTTTATGAGATAGTGCGGGATATGCCAACGCATGAGGCGAGAAAAACGCTTGAAAAGAAAGAAAAGATGAGTCTTGATCTTAAACGTGAAAGCGCCGAGGCTAAATTTGAGCAGGATATACTGGAAGAATTACATCAATTACTTGATGATGTGAAAAATTTGGAGTGTTTTAATGTCCGAGATTATTTGGGATGACAAACTTATACAAAAATACAATCAATCAGGCCCGCGTTATACATCATATCCTACCGCATTAGAGTTTCACGAAAATTATACTAATCAGGATTTCGTTAGCGCAGCGAAACGTTATCCGGATCGTCCTCTGTCCTTGTATGTACATATTCCGTTTTGTCATCAGCTTTGCTATTTTTGTGCCTGTAACAAAGTGATTACCCGTCATCAGTATAAAGCGGATATTTATCTTGATTATCTTGAGAAAGAGGTGGTAGCTCGTGCTCAATTGTTTAAGGAGCGAGTTGTAACACAAATCCATTGGGGCGGTGGTACGCCAACTTATTTAAGTGAAGTGCAATCGGCACGTTTGATGGAAATGTTAAAAACGCACTTTAAAATTGCGAACAATGCGGAAATTTCTATTGAGATGGATCCCCGTAAAATTGAACTTTCAATGCTTGATCATTTACGTGCGATTGGTTTTAACCGAATGAGCATGGGGGTACAGGATTTTAACAAAGAAGTGCAAAAATCCGTGAACCGTGAGCAAGATGAAAACTTTATTGCTGCTTTGTTGGAACGGGCGCGTGAACTAGGATTTCAATCAACCAACCTTGATTTGATTTATGGTTTACCGTTGCAAAATGTAGAAAGTTTTATGTTTACGCTGAAAAAGGTGATTGAGTTAAATCCTGATCGTTTGAGTATTTTTAATTATGCTCATTTACCAAGTCGCGTACCCGGGCAAGCAAAAATTAAAGAAGAGCAGTTGCCAAAGCCGGAAACTAAACTGACCATTTTACAGAAAACAATCGAAATTTTAGGGGAGGCCAGTTACAAATTTATTGGTATGGATCACTTTGCAAAGCCCTATGATGAATTGGCTATTGCACAGGAAAAAGGTGTGTTGCATCGTAATTTTCAAGGCTATACCACTCAAGAAGAATGTGATCTGCTTGGTTTGGGTGTTTCTTCTATTAGTTTATTAGGGGATACTTATGCACAAAATGAAAAAGATCTCAAAACCTATTATGCTCTAGTTGAAGAGAAGGGTAATGCATTACATAAGGGGCTTGCATTAACGAAAGAGGATTGCCTGCGCCGAGATGTGATCAAGCAATTAATTTGTAATTTTAAATTAGACTTTGAACCGATAGAGAGAGCGTATAATATCTGCTTTACGACGCATTTCGCTGAAGATTTAATGTTGCTCCGGCCTTTGATTGAAGATGAGTTAATTAGTCTAACCGAGCAAGGGTTGAAAGTTTCGGCTAAAGGGCGTTTACTCATTCGGAATATTTGTTTGTGTTTTGATACTTATTCTCGTGCAGCAGCAAAACGCCAGCAATTCTCAAGAATTATTTAACGCTATATGCCACCTTTCGGTGGCATTCTTTTTTCTATTGCTCCGTAAAAAACTGTCTTAAAATTCTTTCCAATTCTTCAAATACCTTAAGAACCCTTTTAGGAGTAATGGTTTCATAAGGGCGATATAAAAACAGTTGCCATTTTTGGATCTTTATTTCCGGAAATAATTGGTGTAATTTGCCTGTTTGTAAATAAGGTTGAGCGATAAAATCACTCACTAAACCGACCGCACTTCCCTGTAGTACGGCTTGTAATTTACTGTAAATATTGTTGCTTTGGAAAGAAATGCGATGTGGCTTAAGTGTACGCTCCGGCGTAAGCGGGAAATACCAAGGGCGGCCGGTATTCACATTAATCAGCGCTGCAAACGGGAAACGTTGCTCCAGATCTTCGAGTGATTTTGGTTCGCCTAAGCGTTCCAGCAAACTTGGTGCGGCTACTAATACATCACCAATGTCGGCAATTTCCCGTACAATAAAATTCGGATCGGGTTTTAGTCCGATACGTATGCCGATATCAATGCGATGACTGACTGAATCCAGCTTGCTCATATCATCCCGCCAGTCGATAATTAAGTTGGGATAAGGCGAAAGTGCGGTCAATAATTTCGCTAAAATTTCATCATTAATTCGCCAGCTTGGTGCGGTAATTCGTACAATACCGTTCATTTCAGCATAGGCTCTCTGTTTGTTTGGTATGAATAGTTTTTCGCTGTCTGCCAATAATTGTTGTGCCTGTGGTAAAAATTGCTCGCCAAAATCCGTTAAATGCACCTGTCGGGTATTGCGTTGGAATAGGGCTTCTCCCAAATAATCCTCCAGTTCAGCAATCAATCTTGTTACCACTGGTGGCGATATTGCAAGGCGATTGGCTGTTTCTTTAAATTGCAAGGTTTCCGCAAGGGAACAAAAAACTTTTAGCGTTTCAAAGCGATTATTCATTTGATTATTCCATTTATAGAAATTGTGAAGTTTATTTTTGCAAATTTACAGGAATAAATCTAATTTTTATAATAAGTGCTATAAACAAAAAGCACAGCAAAGAAAAATTTTTGTAGGCTGATTGTTTGTTTTTTTGTGTAGTTTTTCAAATTTATGCATTTAATTTTTTATAGGGAAACAAAATGGTAAAAAAAATCTTAAAAACGACCGCACTTGCGGCAGCACTTTCCGCAACTTTTGTTACTTCAGCGATGGCGGTTGTCAATATTACACCGATGAAAGGAGTACAGATTATGCCGTTAGAAAATAAGTGGGACAAAACTTTCAAGCAATCTGACAAAGTAGAACATCATAAAGTGACCTTTAAAAACCGTTATGGCTTTACCCTTGTCGGCGATTTATATGTACCGAAAAATGCAAAAGGTAAACTGCCGGCAATTGCAGTGAGCGGGCCGTTTGGTGCAGTGAAAGAGCAAACATCGGGTATTTATGCGCAAACATTGGCGGAGCGTGGTTTTGTTACTCTTGCTTTTGACGGTTCATATACCGGCGAAAGTTCAGGCGAGCCGCGTAATATTGCCAGTCCTGAAATCGCAACGGAAGATTTTAGTGCGGCAGTGGATTTCTTAGGTTTGCAAGATTTTGTTAATCGTGAAGAAATCGGGATTTTAGGTATCTGCGGATGGGGCGGTTTTGCGTTAAATGCGGCACTCTCGGATACCCGTGTCAAAGCAGTGGCGGTAAGCACAATGTATGATATGACAAAAGTAATGGGTGAGGGTTATGAAATTAATTTCGCACCAAATGCCAAAGGCACTTACGATAGAAAACCGGCGATTGATGCAGACACTCGTTATAAAATGAAAGAGGCGATGAATACCCAACGTTGGGAGGATGCAGAAAAAGGCGAACCTGAACATACGGCGGCGAATGATCATTTACCGGCACCGGAAACATTCACTGCCGATACGCCTTTATTTCTGAAACAATATGCGGATTATTATAAAACTTCGCGCGGTTACCATCCTCGTTCGGTCAATTCAAATACGGGGTGGTCAAAAACCACACCGCTTGCGTTTATCAATATGCCGATTTTACAGCGTGCCGCAGAAATGCGTACGCCGGCATTAGTGGTTCACGGCGAAAAAGCGCATTCGCGTTATTTTGGCGAAGAAGCGTTCCAATCCCTTGGTTCAAAAAATAAAGAGTTGTACATCGTGCCGGATGCGACCCATGTTGATTTATACGATAATCACGCCAACAAAATTCCATTTGATAAATTTGAACAATTTTTCAAAGAAAATTTGAAATAATCTTTTCCGCCTAGGGTCAGCAAATTGCCTTAGGCTGGACTTCCCAATGAAACGGTGTGTCTTTTTCGTTATTTTATGCAACCCTACGGGCAGGAGTCGTAATGAAAGTTAAAATTACCCTTGATAGCGGTGTTTATTCCGGCGTTTTAGAAGATAATCCGACCGCTCAAAGTTTTTGGCAACAGTTGCCGCTGGAAAGCACATTAGAAAATTATTGCCACAATGAGAAGATTTTGTATCCGCCTCATAAACTTAACGTACAAAACGCCCCTAGCCGTTATGCGGCAAAAAGCGGCGATATTACCTACTATGCTCCTTGGGGAAATGTGGCGATGTTTTTTGAACAAGGCGAGGATGCCGTAGGTTTGATTTATTTAGGCAAATTTAATGGAGATTTGACCGCACTTTCCCGCTCGACGCGTATTAAATTTGAACGGGAAGAGTAGAATAATGAATAAACACGATTTTATTAATTTTATCGTGCCTATGATCCGATTCGTTTAGATTTTCGATAAACTATGGTGTGGGTAATTGTAAAAAGTGCGGTTATTTTTAACCGCACTTTCAACTATTAATAAGAGCAAATTACGCTTCAATACCTTCAAACAAAGCGGTACTTAGGTAACGCTCAGAGGCGGAAGGGAGTATTGCGATAATGAGTTTATCTTTAAATTCGGGTAATTTTGCAATACGATCAGCGGCGGCAACGGCTGCACCGGAGGAGATTCCGGCTAAAATGCCTTCTTCTGCCATTAAGCGGCGGGCTGTCGCAATAGCAGTCTCGCTGTCCACGGTTTCTACACGATCAACTAATGATAAGTCTAAGTTTTTCGGTATGAAGCCTGCACCGATACCTTGGATTTTGTGAGGACCCGGTTTCAATTCTTCTCCGGCTAAAGTTTGGCTAATTACCGGTGATTCGGCCGGTTCTACCACGACAGAAGTAATTGCCTTACCGAAATCTAATTTAATTGCACGTGAAACGCCGGTAATCGTACCGCCTGTACCAACCACGGCAACAATGACATCCACTTTACCTTCCGTATCCCACCAAATTTCCGTGCCGGTTGTTTCTCGGTGAATTTGTGGATTAGCCGGATTTTCAAATTGTTTTAGCATGACATAACGGTTTGGATCGGAAGCTACGATTTCTTCGGCTTTAGCAATCGCCCCTTTCATTCCTTTTGCTCCTTCGGTCAATACAAGATTTACCCCTAATCCGCGTAATAAACGTTTACGTTCCAAGCTCATCGTTTCCGGCATAGTGAGGGTGATTTTATAGCCGCGTGCGGCTGCCACATAGGCGAGCGCAATACCGGTATTACCGCTGGTGGCATCAACAATTTCTTTGTCTTTGGTGAGGATACCGTCTTTTTCCGCTTGCCACACCATGTTAGCGCCAATACGGCATTTCACACTGAAACTTGGGTTTCGGCCTTCAATTTTTACTACGATATTACCGTTACCGAAGTGCTTTAATCGTACAAGCGGTGTGTTGCCGATCGTGTAAGAGTTGTCTGCATAAATTGTCATATTTACTCCCTTGTTTTGAGATTATTAGTAGCCTAGTTATAGCATTGGTGGTTTTATTCAAAAAATAGTTATTTGATCTATTTTATAACCAAACGCTATTTTACGATTTGATTGTTGTTTGTGCGAATATCAGTACCATTACTGCGAGTCGCGATTTTGGTGGAACGGTTGTCGCGGCGATAATTAAAATTCATATCAAAGCGTAACCGATCACGATAATTTTCTACCCACATTACCGTTGCACCACATACGGCAACGGGAATAATCACTAAATTCACCACAGGTAAAAAGGTGCAGCAAGTCACCAACCCACCGAAAGTTAGGCTTTGTGAGCGTTGCTCGCCTAAAGCGTTTTTCATCACATTAAAAGATATTTTATGATTGTCGAAAGGATAATCGCAATATTGAATCGCCATCATCCATGCGGTGAATAAAAACGTTAAAACCGGTACGATAGTCTGCCCGACAACAGGGATAAAACTTAATAGGAATAAGCCGATAATTTTGGGTAGGCTATACCATAATTTTTGCCATTCGCGGCGTAGCATACGCGGAATATCTTTCATTACATCTAACCAGTTATCGTCATTAATGTTTTCTCCCGTCAGCATTTTCTCCAATTTCTCCGCCAGTAATCCGTTAAAAGGAGCGGCAATAAAACCGGAAAGTGTCGTGAACATAAAATAAAATAATAACAAAATCATGCCGATAGAAAGCACGAGTAAAATAACGCTTAGAAAACCGAGCCAATCCGGTACGAAAGTCATCATCCAATCGATCATTGAGCTAATTTGCGAAACCAGCATCCAAAGTAAAGCAGTTAGTAAAACAATATTGAATAAAATAGGCATAATGACAAAACGACGCAGTCCTTTTTGTGCAATAAAATGCCATCCCATCACAAAATAATGGAATCCCGATTTAATTTCTTGCGGATTAATCATTCTTTTTCCTTTTGATATTAATAAACTCAAGAAGAGCGGTTAATTCTGACAGTGTTTTTGCTATTAAATTCCCTATGGGTTTTGTTTTTTCACCCTTTAAAATATGGTAGCATTAGCTCAGTTTTATTGCCTGTAAGGAGCAAAAATGGATCTGAATACAATTTTGATTATTTTAGGGGTGGTGGCACTCATTGCCCTTGTTGCACACGGATTATGGTCAAATCACCGTGAGAAATCAAAGTATTTTAAAAACTCGACGACATTTGATTGCTCTTTTGCTCAAGAACAGCATAGTCGGGAACAACAAGAATTTTCCGGATCGGTTATTCAAAGTGCGCCTTCAGCAGTGGGATCTCAAAAGGTACAGCAACCCTCTTTTGAGAAAAATCAAGCAACACCACAAGTGGATTATCGTGAAACCGAGCGTACGGTAGACGATATTAAAATTTCCATTCCCAATGTTGAGCCGGCACCTGAACCTGTTCGCGTAGAATACGATATGAAACAGACGGAATCTAAGCCAAATCCTGCAAATATGACACTTGAACAACTGGAAACGCAAGCTAATGAATTTGAAGGGATTAATTCTTCTTCGCCAGAATTGCGGGAACAACTTTCGCAAATGTCATTAGGGGAATTGGACGGCGTAAAATCCACCGTGCATTTTAATGAAGCGCGCACATTGGAGGCAAACACGGAAAAACAAACCTCCGGCTATATTCAACTTTACGTTGTTTCACCACAGCATCGTGAATTTCATGGTTTAAGATTGATACAATCCCTTGAAAATTTAGGCTTTATCTTTGGTGAACACAATATGTATCATCGTCATTTTGATTTAAGCGTAGCAAGTCCGACACTATTCAGTGTTGCAAATTTACAAAATGACGGCGGTTTTAACCCATATAACACAGAGTTTAACACTATTGGCTTAGCATTATTTATGAGACTACCTTCTCCGGGTAATGATCTTGCTAATCTTAAATTAATGATTCGTGCAGCTAAAACCCTTGCGGAAGATTTAGGCGGTTCGATACTTACCGAAGATGAACAAATTTTTGATGATTACCAAGAACAACGTTATCTTTCACGTGTGTAGAACAGATTGATTTTCCACCGCACTTTTAACTTGGGCGAACATTGGGTTCGCCTTTATTGTGTAAAGTGTTAGAAAGTGCGGTTATTTTTCACCGAGATTTTTTATGACTGACATTCAAACCCAGATTAACAACCTACGAACAAAGCTGCGTCAATATGAATATGAATATCACGTTTTGGATAATCCAAGCGTGCCGGATAGTGAATATGATCGCCTTTTTCATCAGCTCAAAGCCTTAGAATTGCAACATCCGGAATGGGTTACTACCGACTCGCCAACCCAACGGGTCGGGGCAAAACCGCTTTCTGCTTTTCGCCAAATTCGCCATGAAATTCCTATGTTGTCTTTGGATAATGCCTTTTCCGATGAAGAATTTTATGCCTTTGTAAAGCGTATTGAAGATCGATTGGGAAAATCGGTTTCACCTTTAACCTTTTGTGCCGAACCTAAACTGGACGGACTTGCCGTGAGTATTTTGTATGTGAACGGCGTTCTGACCCAAGCGGCAACCCGTGGCGATGGAACAACGGGTGAGGATATTACCTTGAATATTCGTACCGTGCGCAATATTCCTTTGCAGTTACTCACTAAAAAACCGCCTACACGTTTAGAAGTGCGGGGAGAGGTATTTATGCCTCATGAAGGATTTGAGCATTTAAACCAATACGCACTTGAACACGGTGAAAAAACCTTTGCCAATCCACGTAATGCGGCGGCGGGATCGTTGCGTCAGCTCGATCCGAAAATCACCAGTAAACGTCCGCTAGTATTAAATGCGTATAGTGTCGGTATTGCCGAAGGCGTGGATTTACCTTCCACCCATTATGAACGTTTACAATGGTTGAAATCGATTGGTATTCCGGTAAATCCGGAAATCAGTCTTTGCCGTGATGCTGAAGAGGTGCTGGAGTTTTATCACGCTATGCAAAATAAACGTAGCGACCTTGGTTATGATATTGACGGAACAGTATTGAAAATTAATGATATTGCTCTGCAAAACGAACTCGGTTTTATTTCTAAAGCCCCTCGTTGGGCGATTGCCTATAAATTCCCTGCACAAGAAGAATTAACGGTATTAAATGATGTGGAATTCCAAGTGGGGCGCACCGGTGCAATTACACCGGTAGCAAAACTTGAACCGGTATTTGTCGCAGGCGTTACTGTGAGTAATGCGACCTTACACAATGGTGATGAAATCGCCCGTTTGGATATTGCCATTGGCGATACCGTGATTGTTCGCCGAGCCGGTGATGTGATTCCACAAATTATTGGTGTCTTACGTGAACGCCGTCCTGACAATGCCAAACCGATTATTTTTCCAACAAATTGCCCAGTGTGCGATTCACAGATTATTCGTATTGAAGGCGAGGCTGTGGCACGCTGTACTGGCGGATTATTTTGTGCGGCGCAACGGAAGGAAGCGTTAAAACATTTTGTTTCACGCAAAGCAATGGATATTGACGGCGTAGGCGGTAAATTAATAGAACAATTGGTGGATCGTGAGCTGATTCATACCCCGGCGGATTTATTCAAACTTGATCTTACCACTTTGACACGCTTAGAACGTATGGGGAAAAAATCGGCTGAAAATGCTTTAAACAGCTTAGAAAAATCTAAACATACTACCCTTTCCCGTTTTATTTTTGCTTTGGGCATTCGTGAAGTGGGCGAAGCTACGGCATTGAATTTAGCCAATCATTTTAAAACGCTTGAGGCATTGCAACATGCTGATTTTGAACAACTCCAACAAGTGCCAGATGTGGGGGAAGTGGTGGCTAACCGTATTTTGGCATTCTGGCGTGAACCTCATAATGTAGAGGTGGTGAACGATCTACTTGCACAAGGGGTACATTGGGACACCGTGGAAATTAAAGAAGTGCAGGATAATCCGTTCAAAGGCAAAACAATTGTCCTCACTGGCACGCTCACTCAAATGGGACGTAATGAAGCCAAAGTGTTACTGCAAGAAATGGGGGCAAAAGTCAGTGGTTCCGTTTCGGCTAAAACGGATTTCGTTATCGCCGGCGAAGCCGCAGGGGCAAAACTCACTAAAGCACAGGAATTGGGCGTGGCAATATTAACGGAAGAAGAATTTCTGGCACAGATTCGTTGATAATCACCGGGGTAAAAATGCGAGCGAGGAACCTGTTATCTCAAACCGCAATTTATTTGCCCTTTCTGAAAATGTTTGAAAACGAAAAATCACACCGATTTATCCGTTGAAGTGCGGTTAATTTTACGAGTGTTTTAGATTTGTATAAAAAATTTTCTTGACCCTGTACTCACTACGGACTTTACACTTACGTCAAGTTAATTAATAGGAAAGGGCATATCATGGAAACTATTCTTGTAAAGAAAGAGCAGCATAGTAAACATCAACATTCTCACACCCCGAAAGATAAAAAAATTCTAACTATCAGTTTGTTGATCATCACAAGTTATATGGTAGTGGAGTTTTTAGGCGGCTATTTTTTCAATAGTCTTACTTTAATGGCGGATGCCGGCCATATGGCAAATAATAGTTTGTCGCTTGCGTTAGCGTTAATCGCACTCTTTTTAAGTGTGAAATGGCAAAAATGGTTTGCGTTGTTAAATGGCATTTCGTTAATCGGCGTGGCAATTTGGATTTTACTGGAGGCCGTAGAGCGTTGGCTGACCCCGATAGAAATGGCGGCATTACCCATGTTAGGCGTGGCGATAGTCGGACTTTTAGTGAATATTTTAGTGGCATGGATAATGCTCAAAAGTGATCGGGATAATTTGAATATCCGAGCGGCTTATTTACACGTATTAGCCGATTTATTCGGTTCGGTGGTTGCGATTTTGGCAGGGTTAAGTGCATATTTGCTAAATTGGCAATGGGTTGATGTGGTGGCGAGTGCCGTGTTGAGTTTATTGGTATTACGCAGCGGTATATCCGTAGTGTGGCAAGCATTCAAAGCGTTACGTGATAATTCCGAAAATTTTTCGATGGAAAAGCACGAGCACTAAATTGATTGTATCCCGCTACAACTTAACAAAAGCGAATTGAGGAAAATAATGAAAGCCAATGAGTTAAGCCTTCGTACCGGAGTGAATCTTGAGACGATTCGTTATTACGAAAAACAAGGAATTTTGCCTGAACCCAAGCGGGCGACAAACGGCTATCGCTACTATGATGAGGATAGCGTTACGTTGCTAAAGTTCATCAAAAAATGCCGCACTTTAGGTTTTTCTTTAGAAGATATTCGCGGGCTGAACCGTTTGAAATTAGGCTTAGCCGATCATTATCAGGCAGATCAAATAGTGTTAAATCAACTTGCTCAAGTTGAAGAAAAAATTACTCAGCTATTGGAAATCAAAACCTTTTTACAATCTATTGCGACAAAAGAAGCGCATAGCGAGGAAGAGTGTAAGGCAATAGCCGGGTTGGAAGGAAAACTTGATTTTTGACAGAGCGGTTCAATGTAAAAAAAAGGAAACCGCATCATTTGGATTTCCTTTTTTTAAACGATAAAAAAATCTATGAAAAATTATTCACAAACTCGCTTACTCGTTTGTTCCCCCTACCGGGCCATTGGCAAAGCCAACGTTCAAAAAACGTTGTTTTTTGTGACCGCACTTTATCCTGCAACTGCCGGTAAATAGCCTGCTTGAATTAAGAACGGGATCACCATAATTACGATACCTATAATTAATGCAACGGCTAATGCGATATTTCCGCCCATCACCCGATAAGGAAGATTAGGAGTGGTTTGACGGGTTCGCCACGCTAAACCGATAGGTAAAATCAAGCAATAAAAAGCACATAATAAACCGGCATAACTTAAAGCAGATATAAAGCCCTCAGGGTAAAATAACGCAAATACCAACGGAGGGGTAAATGCGGTAACCGTCAGAGAAATACGGTTATGCGGCAAATGATAGCGTTTGAACAAATCGCCTAATCCTTCAAAAACGCCAAGCATTACGCCAAGAAAAGAGGTGACCAGGGCGAGCGCGGAAAAAATACGTACCACTTCCCCCATCATATTTGATCCTGTGATTTCACGCACTGCATTGACTAAACCGTTTAAGGTCGGATCGGCTTGTAAGATCCGTACAAATTCACTTTGGGCTAATACGCCATGGGTAGCAAGTTGCCATACTAAATAGGCAAAGAGAGGAATAGCCGTGCCGATCAGAATCGCTTTTCGGAATTGTCGAACATCGCCGTCCAAATAACTGTTTACACTTGTCATAATGACGTGGAAACCGAAGGAAGTGAAAAAAATCGGCGCCGCAGAAATTACAAAGGCATAATTGAGAGGAAGTGCCATGAGATTATCCGTTGCAATTTTCGGTAGCATCATAAACAGTACAAAAGCAAAGGCGAGTAATTTACCGATAAATAGTAGGCGTGTGATTCCGTCAACTCCTTTTGTGCCGATCACGACGAAAGAGCCCAGTACGACGGTAAAAAGAATGATCGCCGTTTTAAGTGACATGGCTTCCATGCCAAATGCAGTGGGTAAGCCCGAAAGTAAAGAGCCGCCGCCGGTAATATAGGCAGCAGAAAGAGCATAAAGTAAAATCAACAAACTTAAGGTAGCGAGAATACGTCCCGGTACGCCAAAATATTTTTCTGCCAAGCTTGCTACGCCGTCATTAAGTTGATCCGCAGTTTGGTACACTTCGACAAACAGCAATCCGCTATAAACAAGCAATGTCCAAAGTCCTACAAGCAATAATACGGTATAACCGAAACCCATTCCGGCAGAGGTTAAGGGCATGGCAAGCATGCCTGCTCCGATGGTTGTTCCGGCGATAATTAAGGCGCTTCCGAAAGTTTTATTTTTTAGCATAACACTGACCTTTTTATATGTTGTTGTGTTTGAAGATAACGTTAAAACATGGCTAAATTTGACCGCACTTTTCTTTGTAATGGTAGCGGCAAACAGAAAGGTAGCTATCGTTTCCACCGATTTGGATTTGTTCGCCCTCTTTTACGACTTCACCGTTTTCAGTGAGACGAAGGACAAAATTCGCTTTGCGTCCACAATAACAAATGGTTTTAAGTTCTTCCAATTGATCCGCCCAAGCGAGCAAATATTTGCTGCCTTCAAAAAGTTCGGCTTGGAAATCGGTACGCAGACCGTAGCATAATGTAGGAATATTAAGTTTATCAACCACATCACTAAGCTGATAAACTTGCTGTTTGGTGAGAAATTGTGCTTCATCGACCAGTACGCAATGTATTTTTTCTTGTTGTAGGTGGTGGCTAATTTCATTAAATAAATTAGTGTTTGCGTGGAACAATCGAGCATCTTGACTAATCCCAATACGCGATGTGACTTTTCCCACACCAAAACGATCATCAATGGCTGCGGTGTAAACCATTGTGTTCATATTACGTTCGCGATAGTTGTAGGAGGATTGCAGTAAGGTTGTAGACTTACCGGCATTCATGGTGGAATAATAAAAATACAATTTTGCCATTATTTAATAATCCATTTCCAAATGTGATAAACCATAAAACCGGTAAAAGGGGGCAATGCGGAGAGTAAAAAGGCTCCGTAAGTGGTGCCGCCCCCCACCTGCTGACCGACTAGGGTGAGGAGATTAACAATTTCATCACTTGATGTGCTAAAAACCCAGACACCGATTATGATTAATACGGTAAAACAAGCAATACCTGCGGCACGCATGGCTCGGAATTTAATATCGTTCATATTTGTACCCTAAATTGTTGAGAGTTCTGTCATTGGCCAGCGAGGTTTAACCTCGATCTCCAATTCATCGTGCTGACCTTGTTTTAAACGTAAAAAACCAGTATAGGCAATCATTGCGCCATTATCAGTACAGAATTGGGGTTGAGGATAAAATACTTCGCCTTTTAAATCCTTCATCATTTTTGTTAAGGTTTCACGTAATTTTTTATTTGCACTCACACCGCCGGCAATGACTAAACGCGGATAACCCGTTTCTTTTAAGGCACGTTTGCATTTTATTGCCAATGTATCAATAACCGCCTCTTGAAATGCATAAGCAATATCCGCTTTAGTTTGTTCTGTTAATTCGCCTTCTTCTTTAATAGCTTGATTTACCGTATTGGCAGCAAAGGTTTTTAAACCGGAAAAGCTAAAATCCAGCCCCGGACGATCCGTCATTGGGCGTGGAAAGGTAAAGTGGGTTGGAGAGCCTTTTTCTGCTAAACGAGACAACACCGCTCCGCCGGGATAATCTAAACCAAGCAATTTGGCTGTTTTATCAAAGGCTTCACCAGCGGCATCGTCAATGGATTCGCCAATGGCTTTATATTTTCCTACACCTTCTACTTGCACCAATTGGGTATGCCCGCCAGAAACTAATAAGGCAATAAACGGAAAGTTCGGTCGATTTTCATCTAGCATCGGTGCAAGTAAATGACCTTCCATATGATGTACCCCGATTGCCGGCACATTCCACGCATAAGCAAGAGAGCGGGCAATCGTAGAACCTACCAGTAATGCTCCCACAAGTCCGGGACCGCTAGTGTAAGCCACACCGTCGATTTGCTCGGCGGTTAAGTTTGCTTCGGCTAGGGCTGCTTGAATGAGCGGTGTCGTTTTACGGATATGATCGCGTGAGGCAAGTTCCGGCACTACACCGCCGTAATCTGCGTGAAGTGCAATTTGTGTATAAAGTTGATTCGCAATTAAACCTTTTTCTTCATCATAAATTGCGACACCTGTTTCATCACAGGAGGTTTCAATTCCCAGGATTTTCATTGATTTTCTTAATTTGCTTTATAAAAATGACGTGTGATTCTACCTTGTTTACGTGTTTTTAGCCAGTTGAAACCGCGAAATTCAACGAGGTTAAGTATTCTCCCCTTTACTTTTGCCCCCAAAGTAGATTAGAATTGCGACCTTTATTGAATTTGTCCTATTTGCGACAGAAATAAAATTTAAAATTGCAATTAAATTAAACTCATTGAGGTGATTGGCTTATGCCTGTAATTAAAGTACGTGAAAACGAATCATTTGACGTAGCTTTACGTCGTTTTAAACGCTCCTGCGAAAAAGCGGGTATCCTAGCAGAAGTTCGCGCTCGTGAATTCTATGAAAAACCAACGACAGTTCGTAAACGTGAAAAAGCAACACTTGCTAAACGTCACGCTAAACGTAATGCTCGTGAAAATGCGCGCAACACCCGTTTATACTAATTTGTAGTATTTTTAACTCGAGTTAACGCAAACCGTGATTGCTTTGGCATCACGGTTTTGTTACTTTCAAATAATGTAAAAAAATATCAACAAAATTAACCGCACTTTCACATCATATTCAAGGAGGCAAAAGCGATGAAAGGCTTAATCCCGCGCCCGTTTATTGATGATTTGCTGACAAAATCCAACATTATAGATGTGATCAATTCACGCATTAAGCTTAAGAAAGCCGGGCGAGACTACCAAGCCTGTTGTCCTTTCCATCACGAAAAAACGCCGTCTTTTACAGTGAGTGAAAAAAAACAGTTTTATCATTGCTTCGGTTGTGGAGCACACGGTAATGCGATTTCCTTTTTGATGGATTATGACAAATTAGAATTTGTCGAGGCTATTGAAGAACTTGCGGCAATGGCGGGGTTGGAGGTGCCTTACGAAAAACGTAGCAATTCAGCTAATCAACGACCGCAAGCAAGTTATCAAACTAAACGTAATCTATATGAATTAATGCAAGACATTGCTAAATTTTACCAAGAGCAATTACCCTTGAATATTCCGGCACAAAGCTATCTGCAACAGCGCGGGCTTTCGGCAGAAGTGATTGAACGATTTCAAATTGGGTTTGTGCCAAATGCAATGGATAGCGTTCTACGCAAGTTTGCTGTAAACCGTGAGGAGCAGCAAAAATTGCTCGATCTTGGTATGCTCTCTAGCAATGATCGCGGTAATATTTATGATAAATTCCGTAACCGAATTATGTTCCCTATTCGAGATAAACGAGGGCGTACGGTGGCATTCGGAGGGCGTGTTTTAGGTGATGAGAAACCCAAATATCTAAATTCACCGGAAACGATCACTTATCATAAAGGTAGTGAACTTTACGGTTTATATGAAGCGCTACAAATGAGTGATGAACCGCAAAAATTGCTGGTAGTTGAGGGGTATATGGATGTTGTGGCGTTAGCTCAATTCGGTGTGAATTATGCGGTTGCCTCTCTTGGTACTTCAACAACATCAGAACAAATTCAATTGCTTTTTCGAACCACAGAACAGGTTATCTGTTGCTATGACGGTGATAGGGCGGGTAGAGATGCTGCATGGCGTGCCTTGGAAAATGCTTTACCTTATTTGGAAGACGGGCGACAAATTAAATTCATTTTTTTGCCGGACGGAGAAGATCCGGATACTTATATCCGCCAATATGGTAAAGCAAAATTTGAGGAATATATCGAAAGTGCGCAATCACTTACGGAATTTTTGTTCGCGCATTTAAATCCGCAAGTGGATTTTTCCACCAAAGAGGGGCGGAGCAAATTAGCCGCACTTGCGATACCTTTGATTCGACAAATTCCGGGCGAGGCGTTGCGTTTATCTTTGCGTAACACTTTGGCTCAAAAATTAGGTATTTTTAACGAATCGCAACTGGAGAGTTTAATACCAAAACAGGTGGAAAATCACAAGGTAACGAGAACCGATTCACGACCTAAAATGAAACAAACGCCAATGCGTGTATTGATTTCACTTTTATTGCAAAATACGCATCTGGTTAATCGTATTACCGAATCCGGTCTTGTCGCACTGCGTGCAGAGGCCGGTTACGATTTATTGGAAAAATTGACCGCACTTTGTCGGACACGGGAAGGGATTACCGTCGGACAAATTTTGGAATATTTCCGTAATACGGAATATAGCCGTCCCCTTGAAATTTTGGCGACTTGGGAGCATTTACTAGATGATACGGAAATTATTAATGCTTTTTCACAAAATTATCGCCGTTTAAACATTCAGGCTATTGAGCGAAATATTGAAATGCTGATTGCCAAAGAAAGAGCTGAAGGATTAACCGAGCAGGAAAGAGAAATGCTTGTCACACTACTTACGAGTAAAGAAGAACAGAAAAAACAGTTAGTTAATCCTCAGTAACAATGATAAAATTCTTCGCTTAAGCGAAAAATTCATCCATAAAAATAATGCGACACGGGTATGAAAATGGAACAAAACCAACAACCTACTGCTGAACAATATTCAGAGCAAATTGAACAACTGATGGAATTGGGGCGTACGCAGGGCTATTTAACCTATGCGGAAATTAACGATTTATTGCCGGAAGATGTGATTGACCCAGAATATTACGATAAATTACTACAAACCTTGCAAAATGATGCAGGTATTCCGGTGTTGGATGAACCGCCGGAAAGTGATGACATGATATTAAACGACACGATTCCGGATGAAGATGCAGTGGAAGAGGCAACACAAATTCTGTCGAATGTGGAATCTGAAATTGGTCGTACAACCGATCCTGTCCGTATGTATATGCGAGAGATGGGGACGGTAGATTTGCTGACCCGTGAAGATGAAATTAGCATTGCTAAACGCATTGAAGAAGGTATTGATGAGGTTCAAACTTCAATTGCCGCTTATCCGGAGGCGCTTTCGGATTTATTGGTTCAATATGATCAAGTAGAAGACGGACATGTTCGTCTTGCGGATCTTATTACCGGTTTTGTCGATCCTAATGTGACTGAAGAGGATAGCCCGGAATTATCTGAAGATTTTGATGAAGACGAAGAAAACTATGACACAAACAGCGATGTGGATGATAGTGAAGAGGAAGAAGATGAAGGGGATTCGGCTTCAGATAAAACCGATTCGGATAACAGCATTGACCCTGAAGTTGCTCGTGAAAAATTTACAGCATTAAAAGAACAACACATAAAAACGCTTGAGGCAATTACCAAATATGGTCGTAACCATAAAAAGGCACAGGAACAAGTCCTTATACTTGCTGAGATTTTTAAACAATTCCGCCTTGTCCCGAAGCAATTCGATCGGCTTGTTCTATCGATAAAAAATATTATGAAACGTGTGCGTATCGAAGAACGTCAATTACAGAAAGTGTTGGTTGATATTGCAGGTATGCCGAAAGATGAATTTGAAGTCATTATTATTAAGTTCGGAAGCAGTGATGCTTGGCTGGATAAAGCGTTGAAATCCTCTAAGCCATGGGCGAAACGATTAACAAAATATGAAGATCGAGTTCGTCAGGCTCTGGCAAATTTAGTCGCATTTGAGGAAAACTCAAAATTGACGATCCAACAGATGCGTACAATTTGTGATGCCGTGGCACGTGGTGAACAAAAAGCACGTCGTGCAAAAAAAGAAATGGTAGAAGCAAACTTACGTTTGGTGATTTCTATCGCTAAAAAATATACCAACCGCGGCTTGCAATTTTTGGATTTGATTCAAGAAGGTAATATCGGTTTGATGAAAGCGGTGGATAAATTTGAATATCGCCGCGGCTATAAGTTTTCTACTTATGCCACTTGGTGGATTCGTCAAGCGATTACACGTTCTATTGCGGATCAAGCACGTACTATTCGTATTCCGGTTCATATGATTGAAACAATCAATAAGCTCAATCGAATCTCTCGTCAAATGTTGCAGGAAATGGGACGTGAAGCGACACCAGAGGAACTGGCGGATCGTATGGGAATGCCAGAAGATAAAATTCGTAAAGTGTTGAAAATTGCTAAAGAACCGATTTCTATGGAAACCCCAATCGGTGATGACGATGATTCACATTTAGGTGATTTTATTGAGGATAATACCCTTGAATCGCCATTGGATTCGGCTACGGCACAGAGCTTGAGAGTGGCGATACAAGATGTACTAGAAGGCTTAACGCCACGTGAAGCGAAAGTATTACGTATGCGTTTTGGTATTGATATGAATACTGATCATACCCTTGAGGAAGTCGGCAAACAATTTGATGTAACGCGTGAACGTATTCGTCAAATTGAAGCTAAGGCCTTGCGTAAACTCCGCCATCCTAGCCGCTCAGAGATTCTGCGTAGTTTCTTAGATGCTTGGATGAATAGCTAAATAATAAAAGGTAACCGAAAGGTTACCTTTTTATTGCAAACTAAAA
>NZ_MLHS01000078.1 GCF_001999335.1 Rodentibacter sp. Ppn85
GACTAAGGGCTTGCCTTATGGGGTGGCAATTAGTACAGGTTTTTTTATTAATTCGATTTTATTCAGTTAGAAAATTAGGGTTAATACTTCATACAATTAAATAGAATTTATCTTCAATTAAATTTAAGGTGCAAAAATGAACTATAGAATGTTATTTATTATTTCATTCCTTATTCTTGCCGTCGGTGTTGGCGGTATTCTTTTTATTCCGTCAGGTAACAAAGGAACTAATGTTAATTTTACACAAGAGCATTCCGTCGAAGAAAATCAGGAAAATAAGATAGAAAAATTGATTACATTAGCGGAATTAAAACGTGATGTAGTAAAAGGAACGCTTTTACAGACAGATGATTATTCACTCAATGAAATTACAGTTCCTGAAAATAGCCCTGTGATTGAATATGATTTAAAAGAATTAATAAAGGATTCTTCTACGAGTTTACAGGGGTATTTAGTTAATGAGAATTTGCAGGGCGGATCATTACTTTCTCCCTCTACAGTTATTTCACCTAGCGATCCAAAATTCCTTATTTCCGGTATTAATACGAAGCAGGAAGTCGCTTTTCGAATTAATATTAATGAAAGCGAACGCTATTTATTAGATACAGTTAAAGGTGGAGATTACGTTTCTATTTATAGTCAATATTTTTCTTCGGACGATAGAGGGAGTATAAGAGAACGTTTGGATTTAGCTAAGATTGCAGATAGGGTATTAGTATTACAAGTAAGAACCTTTAATGATGAAGAAGTAAAGAATAGTTCTTCGGGTAATACAAATACTTTCGGATATATTAGCGTGAAAGTTAATGTGAAACAGGTTGCTAAATTTTATAAATTATATAAAGAATCAAAATTGATTCTTTTACCCTCAGAAGGAAGGGATAAAAGTTCTGAACATCGTGGCATATCTATTCGAAAATTGAGAGGTCAATAATAATGTTAATTAACTATAAGCCAGTGAAAAATATAGGGCTAAATTTGTTGTTAAGCGGAACAATATTGTTATTTTCTAATATTGCTTCAGCCAAAACGTTTAATTTAGAACAAGGGCAAAGCCAGTTTATCGAAACGGATCAAAAAATTGATACGATTTTTGTCTCTTCACCGAATGTGGCGGATTATGAAATTCTTGATGATACGAGTTTTCTTATTTACGCCAAAGAAGAGGGAAGAGCGGAGGTGACGGCTTTTGATGCTGAAGGAAATAAGCTCACTTCCGATACGGTAAATGTGAATATATTGATTAATAACATCGAAGATACGAATCAACAAATTAAAGCACGTTTTCCAAATACCAAACTTTCAGTAAAAAAAGTAGGTAAGGCTTATGTGATTGAAGGTAAAGCAAGTAGCCAAGAAGAAAGTGATGAAATAAATCGCATTGTTGGGGAGGCGCTGGGCGCAAGTAAAAAAGTGACGGAAGTGAAACTTCGTGGAAGTAGTTTCGGTGGTGATGAACATATTACTTTTTTAGATAAATACCAATATGACGGCGTGATTAATCATTCAAACGTTAATGATACGACTCAGATTAACGTTAAGCTTTCTGTTGTTGAGGTTAATAAAAAATTTTCCGATTCATTGGGAATTAATTGGTCTCATTTAGCCGGTTCAGGTTCGTTATTAGGCGGATCTTGGTCTAAAGGAGGCGGTTTTAACGGAACAAGTGGTATTTTGCAATTAAATGCTAATGGGTTGTCCGCTTTTATCAGTGCACTGGATAACCGTAATAACGGTAAGATTTTAGCTGAGCCGAATATTTCAATGTTATCGGGAGAAACCGCAGAAATTTTGGTTGGTGGCGAAATTCCGTTTGCACAACGGGACAGAGACGGCAATGCGACCATTATTTATAAAGATTATGGGGTAAAACTGGCAGTCGGGGCGAAAGTTCAAAAAAATGATCGGATTCGTTTAATTTTAGATCAAAACGTGAGCACTCTTGCCGGTAACTATAATTATGAAAATATCGGTAGCATTCCTTATTTTAATACGCGCAGAACCAAATCCGTCTTTGAGGTTGCTAACGGAGAAAGTTTTATTATCGGCGGTTTAATTAACTCTCTTGATGCCGAAAATTTAAATAAAGTGCCTTTGTTAGGCGATTTACCGATTATCGGTTCATTCTTCCGTAATGCATCAACTTCACGTGAAAATAGAGAATTGGTCGTTGTTGCAACAGTTAATATCGTAAAACCGGTTATTGAAGATCAAATTGTCTATCCGACGCTTGAGCAAACCGGCACGATGGAGCGTTTCTTTAATTTAACCCCGTTTAAAAATATTTATCATCGGACATTAACAACTAACTTCTTGAAAAATGGTGGGTTTATTCAATGAAAAAAATATTTACGATTTTATTATCTTTATCCGCTTCGATTGTTGCTATTTCTGCCGAAGCAATGATTGCAAACGAATTAAGAAATAATGCGGATGTTCCACACCAAGTGGAGCAATATCGGATGTTAATCAATCGCTATGCTCTTTCCGATTATTCTAACGCGGCACAATATAATCTTTTGCAAGCGATATTGAGCAATATGGGAGGAGATCGCAGCAAGCAAGTTCGATTATTATGGGTGAATAAAGAGGCTTATAAAAGTGCGGTTGAAATTCGGAAAGTTTTACTTAATCTAGGGATTGAATCCCAGCGTATTCAAATCATTGCCAATCCAAATAAAGTTGCCCTTTATCCGCTTTATGCCGATGTAGAACAAATTGGGGTGAAGGCGGCGTATTGTCCGGGGAAGACGATTGATAATATGTTAAGTAAAGACGGTAACTGTGCAGTAAAAAGTAATAGCCGTGTTCAGTTGAAGTTTTAGGTGAGAAATTAAATTATGCTGTTACTTGATAATGAAAAAATACTCACAGGCAATATGCGTAAAATTGTGGTTATTTCCTCTGATAAGGATATGGCGACAAGAATTGCGGAACTGCTACGAACAAGGGCATTAGAAAATATTGAAATAATTAATAAAAATCTCTTTGATATTTCTAATATTGCTATTTCAAGCGAGGATACTTTCGGCGTTATTGTTGATCTTGGAGAAGAGAGTGATGCAAAAATTATTACCGATAAGATTTATAGCATTATTCCACAGAGTGTGTGGTGTTGTGTTATCGGAAAAAGTGATTCTATTTCACTTTCTCAACAATTGTTAAATAAAGGAATCCTTTATTTCCACGCCTCTTCTCAAATTAACCAAATGGTAGAAAATGTTGCGGCTGGTGTGGATATTCCGACAGTACGAAATACAGTGAAAGTTAGTGTATTAAGTTGTAAGGGTGGAATAGGAGCTACATTAATTAGTTCGCATATTGCTAATCAAATTGCAATAAATAAAAAAGTGCCTGTTTTATTAGCCCAAGGAAAACACGGATCGCAAGATTTGGATTTGCTTTTTGATAAGAAATTGCAGGGCGATATTGTGGAATATAGCCATAATTTTGATCTTTTTATCGGTGCACCATCCGACCTATCGACGACTGTTACCGATAAATACAATTTTATTATTTATGATCAACCAATTTTCAATGTGAAGAAAGACGATCTGCCGAAATTTTTTGAACATAGTAATAATTTTCTACTAATCGTGGAGCGGCGTATTGCTTCCTTGCGGGTGGCAAAACATTTTTTGGAAGAATGCGAAAGAATGAGAAATATGCAAGGTAAGCCGATTCGAACCTTTATTTGTATTTCCGACAGTAGATTGGAAACGTCTAAATTAATGGTTAAAACCGATATAGAAACATTATTGGGCGCGCCAGTTGATGCTGTTATCCCTGTATTAAAAAATATCGGTACAAAAAATATTTTATCCGTTAATTTAGGACGAAAAGGCCGCAAAGAAATTGAAACATTAATGATGAAAGTTATTGGCTCGGTTTCTAGAACAGGAAATAAAGCAAAAGAAAAAAGCAGTTTTTTCTCTTCATTTGTCAACTCGTTCATTAATCGTTAAATAAAGGAAGAGAATGTTAAATAAAGAACAGCAAAGTTTTCTCAGAAGTGAAGTGTTAAGTAATCTTGATATTGAGAAAATTGATGAGATTCAGCATGAAAGAGATAAATTGATTAATGAACTTGTTCAAATAGTTAATCAAGTTACGGCAACTCATAATATGTATATTACTTCATCTGACCTTATGATGATTGCGGAAATGATTGCTGATGAAATTGAAGGATATGGTCCGTTACGCGATTTAATGAACGATGACGGCGTTAATGATATTTTGGTTAATGGGCCTAATAATATTTGGGTTGAACGTTCCGGTATTTTAGAAAAAACGGATAAAGTTTTTATTGATAACGGGCAGTTAACCGATATAGCCAGACGCTTAGTCGCAAGAGTTGGACGCCGTATTGATGACGGTAGTCCTCTAGTTGATTCTCGACTTCCGGATGGTAGCCGTTTAAATGTTGTTATTCCCCCCATTGCATTGGATGGGACCTCAATCTCAATTCGAAAATTTAGTAAAGAGAAAAAAACCTTACAAGAGTTGGTTAATTATGGATCTATGACACTTGATATGGCTAATTTTCTTATTATTGCTGCCCGATCTCGAATAAATATTATTGTTTCCGGCGGAACCGGTTCGGGAAAAACCACGTTATTAAATGCACTATCCAATTATATTTCTCATCAGGAAAGGGTTATCACGTTAGAAGACACCGCGGAATTACGTTTAAATCAACCGCATGTTGTGCGTTTAGAAACCCGACTTGCTGGTGTAGAACATACCGGTGAAGTGACTATGCAGGATTTAGTGATTAACGCATTACGGATGCGACCGGAGAGAATTATCGTCGGAGAATGCCGTGGGGCGGAGGCTTTCCAAATGTTGCAAGCAATGAATACCGGGCATGACGGCTCAATGTCCACGCTCCATGCCAATAGCCCGCGTGATGCGCTAGCACGTTTGGAGAGTATGGTTATGATGTCTAACGCCTCATTACCGCTTGAAGCCATTCGCCGTAACATTTCTTCTGCTGTCAATATTGTTGTGCAAGCTTCTCGTTTGAATGACGGTTCAAGAAAAATTATGAACATTACCGAATTAATGGGCATGGAAAACGGCCAGATTATCTTACAAGATATTTTCTCCTATAAGCCGAGTAAATACCGTGACGCTAACGGAAAGATTATTGGTGAGTTTG
The DNA here is from genome assembly GCF_001999335.1 of Rodentibacter sp. Ppn85. Lineage (GTDB taxonomy): Bacteria > Pseudomonadota > Gammaproteobacteria > Enterobacterales > Pasteurellaceae > Rodentibacter. Next base: position 5,162 of record NZ_MLHS01000078.1, read on the forward strand.
TTTCTCATGGTTTATTAACCCGTTCAATTGTTTATCAAAATGCTCAAGTGTTTAATTTAAGTGAACAATTGCAAAGTATTTTTGAGGAAGAGAACTAAATGAACTTACTCTATTACAGTATCCTCTCTTTCGGTGTTTTATTACTTTTATATACCGCGATTAGTTGGACGGCAACGAGTAAAAAAATAAATGAAAAAGAATATAGTAAAAACAGTATTAAAAATGTATTGGAAGAACTAAAAAATAAAATACATTTGTGGCTATATTATTTTACTGCTGGAGATAGACAAAAGTTAGTCCGTAATATTTTCATTAGTTTTGTAATATTTCTTTCATTTTTCTATTTAAATGTATTGTATATAAAGATTGATAGATTGATTTTTTGTTTGCTTTTTGGAGTTTTCTTTATTTTCTTAGTTTGGTATTTAGGGCAGCGTAGAAATAAGAAAATGTTCACAGAGGGCTTTCCCGATGTTATTCAAATTTTAAATTCTGCAATTAGTTCGGGTGCGGGACTTTTACAAGCATTAGATCGCTGTGGTAAAGATTTACCGGGTCCGTTGGGTAACGAATTTAGAAATATCCATAGAAGGCTATCGATTGGTGAAGATCCGGTAGCAGTATTTGATGATAGCTATATTCGTTATCCTTATAAAGAATTTTATTATTTCATCATTATTATTCGCACAAACTTATCGAGAGGCGGACAAATTCGAGAAGTGATAACTCGTTTAGGGAGATTAATCGTAGATACTAAAAAAATGGAAAAGAAAAAGAAAGCAATGACATCAGAAGCAAGAATTTCTGCTCTGATTGTCGGATGTTTTCCGGTCGGTTTTTTCCTTTTTATGCAATTTTTTATGCCTGAAAACTTTGACTTTTTAATTAATAACCCTAGTGGTCGCTGGATTTTATATTATGTATTCGGTAGTGAGCTGCTGGGTATGATGATTATTTGGTGGTTAATGAGGAGGGCAACATAATGTTATTATTTTATTTCTGCTTAATATTATTAAGTATTTTTATCCTAATTTTTGCATTATTGCATAAAAATAGATTAGAGAAAAATAAGGGTATTATATCCGGAGAAAGTCCGAAAAATAAAAAAGTCGAAGAGTCTAATAAAGGAAAATCAAAACAGCAAGCTGAACTTGAATTATTACTGATCAACAATAACCCTATTCTTAAAACATTAGGGATTATAGATAAAAATATTAAAGTTAAACTGCTTTTTATTTCCCTCGGGATAGGTATCTATTATTTATTTAATCTAGATAAAAAATTATTAGATCTATCGCTTGGTATGGCGCTAATTGTATCTTTTATTATTCTTATACCTAGTATTTTAACTAATTTGATTTTAAAAAATAAGATTAAAAAAATCATGGCGGATTTACCAGGCTTTATTGATCTAGTTGCCGTGCAGGTTCAAACGGGAATCAGTATAGATGCGGCATTAAAGCAGGTAGCGATAGATTTTAAAAAGTTAAACTCGGATTTAACTTATGTTATGTTGAGAATAATTCGTAAATCAGAAATTACAGGGCTTTCACAAGCATTACAAGATCTTTCTATTTCCCTACCTACGGTAGAAATAAGAATGTTTTGTACCGTCTTACAACAGAGTTTAAATTTTGGTTCTTCAATTTATTCTCAATTAACCCAATTATCCACGGACATCCGTGAATTGCAATTATTAGCAATAGAAGAAAAGTTAGGAACATTAGCTGCAAAAATGAGTGTTCCGTTAATTCTTTTTATTATGTTTCCAATTATCATTTTAATTTTAGCACCAGGTGCAATGAGGGTATTTCCAAATGTTTTCTAAATTCAAAAATGTATTATTTTGTGTGTCTCTCCTTTCTTTAACAGGATGCTCGGCTTTATTGCAAAACAGAGGTGAGTTAACACCTGAAAATATTCGAACCAGAGAAATTTTGTATGAGAGTACTAAAAACTATAGTTCTTTAATTTCTCTTTATCGTGATATTTTAAAA
>NZ_MLHS01000079.1 GCF_001999335.1 Rodentibacter sp. Ppn85
TGTGAACCATACGGGAGGAATAGAATATCCGGCGGATTACAACTTACCGACAAATACAGGTGGGAGCCAGACTATTAGCCCTGATAAAAACAGCCATATTTTGGTTGGAGGAGAAAGCCAAATTGGGGATTGGAAGGATAATGTATTATTACTAACTGGAGATCAAAAATATCATCCAAATCCAAAATTGACTGATATTACGGGAGTTTCAGGATTGAGACCTGCTAAGCCTAAAACCTCAGTTCAAGGAGGAGGAAAATTAAGGGCGAGATGGAAAGATGTTGAAGGAAAAATATATGAATGGGATTCTCAACATGGGGAATTAGAGAAATATGATAAAAGAGGGAAACATTTAGGTGCTTTTGATTATAAAACTGGGGAGCAAATTAAGCCTGCAGATCCTAAGAGAAAAATTGAACCATAATTTTTAAGGGATGTTTATGAAAGAACTAGAAAGATACATTGAAATATATAATAACCTTACAGATGAACTTCTTGCTAGGATAAAAGTGAATATAGATCAAGATGATATAAAGAAACATATATCTGTAGATATTGATGATCCGCTTGTTTTAGGTGTTTATCAATTATCTAATGAAAATTTATCTAACTTTGGGATCATTAATTATGATGAAGGTTATATTAGCTTTTTTCTAACTTCCGAAGGATAAACTAGCAAGCGTAGAGTGTGTGGATTTGAAAAATCCACGCACGTAGTTATGTATCTTCGTGCGTGAACCTTTGGTTCACACACCCTACATCGCTTATACTAAATGGCGCGGCGGTTTTCGTCGTTATCATCAGCGCAAACATACTCAAGGCGGTGCATTGAAACGGGTTGATGAGCAGCACAAAGATATGGGCATTTAACGGAGGGGGTTATCACCTTAAACAAAGATAGCGCCCCAAGGGAGACGACGGCAGCGGAACTGGGTATTAACACCGACATCACAGAAGCCAACGCTCAAGTAGAAAGCCCGAAAGACATTCAAAAGGTGTTGAGCAGCAAGTACTCAGCCAAGCGATAGGCAATATTGCCGAGGCGACAAGCCGGTATAGCGA
>NZ_MLHS01000008.1 GCF_001999335.1 Rodentibacter sp. Ppn85
TGCGCACAAAGCCCGTTTTGCCCAACCCGAATCCCGTGACAATCCCATTCACATAACGTACCGCTCTATCGCCCTGCCAAAACGTAAACGTGACCGGTTTATCCATCAGTGCGGAAAAAGGAATATTCGGGTCAAAACTCGACAGGTCTAATTCCAATTTAAACGGTTCGGACAGCCCTTCGGTTAACTGAAAACTCACCACATCAAAATGATATTTATCCCCGCTATCAAGAGTATAGCAGTAGTCGGATTGGGTTGTCATAAATCATCCTTTTATTGAGTACAATAACTGTCTCCAGTATAAAGCAAATATGTTTATTTTGCACACAACTAAATAATTAAAATAATTGTGGTTAAATTAAATGTAAAAAAATAGAATATCCAAATTTTATGATATATTTTACACCGCTTTATAAATATGAGGGCCTACATAATGATAAAAATTGACTTGAGCGCGACATTAGGAGTATTAAACGATGTCTCTAAATTAATGTTAGAAGAGTCTGCGGCGTACGCTATTAGTTGTGGTGAATCGGAAATACTCCCCGCACACTTGTTACTTAAATCATTAGAGAATCCCTTCTCGGATGTGCGTTTTATCTTAAATAAACTTGAAATTTCTCATGAAGAATTGACCGCACTTTTATTGCGAGGCAATCAACATTCCAATATTGATATTCTTTCCCGTAGAAGAAAAAACAACCCTATTGTTGTGGGTGATGCAGGAGTAGGAAAAAGCGCTCTCATTGAAGGTTTGGCATTGCGTATCGTAAATAAACAAGTTCCGCCTCATTTACAAAATGTGGAGCTTTGGAGCCTTGATCTTGCCTCATTACAATCGGGCGCATCCATTAAAGGTGAATTTGAAAAACGCTTAAAAGCCGTGATTGATTTCGTTAAAAATAGTACAACACCGATTATTCTTTTCATTGATGAAGCCCATACGCTTATCGGTGCCGGAGGCAATGAAGGCGGAAGTGATGCTGCGAACCTATTAAAACCCGCTCTGGCTCGTGGCGAACTTCGCACCATCGCGGCGACCACTTGGACTGAATACAAAAAATATGTAGAACGCGATCCGGCACTTTCCCGCCGTTTCCAGTTAGTGAAAGTAGATGAACCTTCTATTGAGGAAAGCATTGTTATTTTACGTGGTTTGAAACCGCTTTATGAAAAAACGCACGGCGTTTACATCACGGGCGAAGCGCTTGAAACCGTCACGAAATTATCTGCACGCTATATCGCTGCCAAAAAATTGCCGGATAAAGCCATTGATATTTTAGATACTGCCTGCGCCCGCGTTTCAACAGCAAAAAATACACCGCCGAAACGCTTGAGTTACTTAGATAACAAGATCCATGAAATTAATGTGGCGATTGACGAATTTGATCGTGATTATCAGCTCGGTGAAAGCGTTGATCATAGCGTGAAAACAAAATTAGAAAATAAACTTGCAGAATTAGCGGAAGAAAAGACCGCACTTTCTACTCGATTTGAAACACAAAAAGCACTTGTTGATGAAATCTTAGCATTGCGTGAAAAACTTTCCGATTCTGAAGCCGACTATACAGAAGAAGAACGTCAACAATGGATCAACCAATTGCAAGGGAAAAAAGCCGAATACGAAGCCATTAAACCGGAAGAATGCTTAATTCACGCCGAAGTAGGCCGTCAGCAAATTACCGCCGTGATTGCCGATTTAACCGGTATTCCGGTCAATAACATGACTGGTGATGAATTAACCAAGCTGACCGAATTACCTGAAATTCTAAACGATAACATTAAAGGTCAATCCCAAGCCATTGAACAAATTCACAAAAACCTACTTACCGCGATGGCTGATCTACGCCGAGCCGGTACGCCACTAGGGGCGTTATTACTGGTCGGCCCAAGTGGCGTAGGTAAAACCGAAACAGCTATTCAAATAGCCGAACATATCTTTGGCGGCAAACAATTCCTCACTGCCATTAATATGTCGGAATACCAAGAAAAACACACTGTTTCCCGTTTAATCGGTTCACCGCCGGGTTATGTAGGCTATGGCGAGGGCGGTTTACTTACGGAAGCCATTCGTCAAAAACCGTACTCTATCGTCTTATTAGATGAAGTGGAAAAAGCCCATCCGGACGTCTTGAATTTATTCTATCAAGCGTTCGATAAAGGGGAACTTGCCGATGGCGAAGGGCGGTTAATTGATTGTAAAAACATTCTCTTTATGCTTACCTCAAACTGTGGCTTTGACGCAGCAAATGATCGTTTTGCGGTGAAAAGTGATGAAGAGCTTCGTCGTTCACTGCTCTCTTTCTTTAAACCAGCATTGCTTGCCCGTATGCAAATTGTTCAATATCACTATTTAACTACGGATGTAATGAAGCGCATTGTAAAAGCCAAACTCACCAAATTAGAGAAGTTAGTTTCCGAACGCTATAAAGCGACATTCACCATTGCAGAAAACATTCTTGAGCATATCGAGAAACAATGTGAAGCTGATGCAAACGGTGCCCGCTTGGTTGATGCGATTCTTGAAGGGCAACTCTTACCGCCGCTTTCATTGGCATTACTTCAACGTATTGCCGGCGGAGAGAAAATGTCGACTATTACCCTTAACTTTGAAGACGGTGAATATCAGGTTCATATAGAATAATCAAGATTATTCATCATAAAACCTCTCACATTTTGACCGCACTTTAACATTGCTTTTTATGCATATTACTTTAAAGTGCGGTTATTTTTTACTATATTTGGTCGGAGCTTTTTATGAAAAAATCCCTCTGGCTTGCCACCGCTTACGTGCAAGCGGCTCATCAGCTAGACCAATTTGTTGCGTTAGCGGCGTTTGTTCAAACCCGCGAAGAATTTGAACAACGCGTACAAGTGCATTTTTCACAACATCAAACTTACTTTCGTTTCCAACTGGCGCCTATTCCGGCAAATCTGTTCTTTCAACGCCATGGACGAACTTGGTTGCTACACCAAGCCTCGACACTTGATGAAGACGAAATACGGGTAATCCCCTTAACCGATGAACCCTCTCAGCCTGCTATGGAGGAAAATATTGACTATCTGCATTGCCATGTGATTGATAATATTGAGCCCCTTGATATGCAGCTTGACCGTGTCCCCGAACTCTTTGCGCCGGAAGAGGTCGGTTTGCTGTTATGGCCGGATTTCCCTATTTCGCCCAATCTGTTGGATTTTCAAAATAGAGAGAATCCCGTTCAATTTAATTTCCCTCGGCCGCAAATTGACAAGACTGTTTTACAGCGACATCTTTCTCAATATGGCAATGACACGCCCTCTCCTACATTAAAGGTTTATTTTGTACTGGATGCCAATAAAATGCCCTTCTTTTCTTCATTAAGCCTGAAAGCGAAAATGAAAAGCCTGTTCCAAGGCAAGTTCGGTGAGGATACGGCAAAGGTTGCACCTTATCTGGTTGAAGTGATTCGTGATGAAGAACATATTCACAGCGGTGAAATGATGGGGCTGTTTAGCCTAAAATCCGCCTTACATGAATTTAACTGGGAAGATAATCTCGGTATTTTTATTCATTCCTATGCGGATTTTGATACGGTGTATCAACATTTACGTAAATTCCCGATGTTACAGGACGAACGGGGCAAATGGCATTTTTTCCGCTTTTACGACCCGAAAGTCTTACGGAATTATCTCCATATCATTGCCAAACGCCCAGCAAAATTGCATAAGTTTTTTGGCTACGATAACAATATTATCTACGCTTTTGGTTCGGGATTTGAAAATAGCTTTCATTACTACACCTTAAAAGCCTTGCCTGAAGAGACGCTCCCGGCGGCAGTCGTAATGACGGATTGGGAGATGGAGGGATTCAAGTTATTGAAACGGAAAGAAAACTTTCAAACCTTGGCTCGCTATTTAAAGACAACTTACGCAGAACGATTAAAAAATTGTGAGGAGACCGTTCTCATTCAATATTTTACTGAGGCAAGAAAAAAAGGTTATGATGCAGAAATTGCATTAACGAATTATGCTTTAGCAAAATATTACGCAGTGAACAAACAAATTGACTTCACTCAAATTGAAAAAGAGCTTACCGATAACATTGCCAATACGCTCGAACGAAGCTACGTATTACTAGAATTTTGCGAGAAATAAAAATGTCTAAAAATGAATCTATCAAAATGCCTTTGGCTAAATCGGTGGATAGCATTACTAAACCCTGTGAAACCTGCTATGTGATTTATCCTACCCGTTTAGTATTAACAAATAATGCTCTGGAAAAGACCCGTTTAGGCTACGTCTCTGAGCCACCCGAGGGGTTAAAAAGCTCGGATTATGAACTACGTCGCTTACGCAATGGTTTTGTATATATTTTTACAACATACATTCCAACAGAAGCTACCGCTAAAGCCTCCTTAGCGGTAGGAAAAGCTTGGTATATCTACCACTACCGTTCACCAGAAACCAAGCCAATTAACAGAAGTTATAATCACTCTTTTGATACGCCTTTAGATTACCATTTCCGCCAATTTTTTTGTAAAGATGAAGATCTATCTAATGAATGGCAAGCAGAAAAAGAGAAAGATAAACCTTATATTGAACTCAATACTTATATTACTGAAATTGAAATTGGCTATTCCGATTTTGAATTGCCTATTTCATTTTTAAAAGAGCTTGAAAAATTACCGGATCTCCGCAAGCTCTGGTTTAGAAAGGTGAATATTGAAACAATAGAAGGTGCAGCGATTGCTCATATTAACGAGTTAGCAAACATCGTTTCAGATTTTAACCCTAAGGAAAAGCTAGTCTCTGAGGAGGAAAATAAAAAACGTTTCACTCCAATAGGACGCTTACCGACTATTGACCAGCCAATCATTCCAATAGGTGAAAAAGGGCGCATTATTGCACTTGATGATTCAATCGGCACATTACGTGATTTAACTTGCTATATTCAATATTTAGATGACCTTAGAAATCAGAAATTGCAAAAATACGAATACGCCATTACAACCGCGCAAATCGTAGATGGTTATGCAAAACAAAAATTAAATACAGCGAAAGAACATGAATTATATAGTGCGTCTTGGGGGAGTCCGTTTGAAATTACATTATCATCAATTTACAAAAAGTTGCCTATACCTGAATATCATCTAGACAACAGCGAACAAAATATTGTTGATACGTTGCAAGAGGAATTTGAACTTGATGCTGTTTCTGGTGTGAATACGATAAATAAAATCGCTCAGCTTCCAAGTTTATTAAATCGAAATATCGAAAATATCACCAAAGCCAAAGCGATGTTGATTAACCAACAATACGGTAGATTGGAATCTTATTGCAATATTTATGCGAGGTCGCATTATCAGGATATCGCCTCCTCATTTTTCGCTTATCTGTCCGGATTATTATGGGGTTTTAATTACACTAAAAGCGGGCAACAAGCGCTCATTTATACGCTCGATCCGAGTAATGATGTGCTTAATCCTAAACAGAAAGAAGATATTAAAGCGCTTGTTCCCTTATTAAATACAACAATGACTGCTTTTAAAACGATGATAAATTCATTGGCAACGGTCGCTGAATTTCATCATTTTAATACCTATTCCTTTGATCGTGTCATTAATGAAACCGCAATAGAGATCATACAAAGCGGTAGCTATAAACAAAATGGTAAGCGAAAATATCAACGTACAAAGCTGATACGGGAGATCGAAACCATTTATCGTGCCGTTGGTATTTTTGGGAAAGAAGAAATGCTAACTCCGGTTGTTCTTCGGCAAGAAGCGAAGCGTATCGCCGATTCTCGTAAAAAGTCTCAAGGAACAATAGAGATCATTAAACATTCCGAAACATTGCGTCTTAATGATAATGCCCATCACATTTTTGACACCGCACAAACACAACTAAGCGGCGCAACGAAATTACTCAGCCTGTCTGCCGTCTTTTCATTACTCAGTGATGAGAAATACCATACAAAATATGCAGAAATAGCCAATGATCCGACATTAACGATTTTGCTTGCCTATGCGGAAGCTGTCGCCCCTGAAAGTAAACTGGGGTTAAAATTTATCGAACAAAATGGAAAAATGTCTCTTGCCGCAATACATAAAGAAACCGGAATGAGGTTTACCAGCACTTGGAGTGTGGCAAGAGTCGGCTTACTTAACTTTACCACCGCACTAGCCGGCGTGGGCGTTCTGGTCGAAATGGCAAATGCCTTAGAAGCACATTACAAAGGCGATCAGTTAGATTATTGGGGCGCAATGAGCCGAGGGGTAGGAAGCGGGTTACTTGTGTTTGCTATGCCGGCACTTGGAGTAGGGACTGTTTTGACTACAAATGGTCATATGATAATCGGGCGAGCATTAATGGTACTGGGAAGCAAAATCCCTTATATCGGCTGGGCATTATTACTTGTGGGCTTTGCCCTCTCCGCGTTCAAAAAAGAGGAAATGGAGTTATGGATTGAAAATGGATTTTGGGGGAATAGTGAAAAATATTGGGGGAATGAAATTGAAGGTTATGGCTGGGATGAAGCTAGAGTTGAAAAAAACAAATTTTTAGACGAACAATTTAGTAAGAGTACAATCTTTAATGAAGTTCTTAGCTTTTATCAAATAGAAATGAAACGTTTTTTTGCATTTTCACAACAAGCTAAAATTGAAGCAATTGACCGCCATACATTTAAAATCACTCATCCGAATATTGATAGCAATGAGATTGCGCAACAAATCAAAGTCTCCTCCCTTAAAGCCTATGTCAATAAGGTAATCAAGGGAGTCTATGAACTGGATAAAAGATACGCCAAAATTAACTTTACCGCTCAAGGAGAAGCAATTATTCATTATCCTCGTCCTTGGGTAGTGAGAATTAAAGGTATCCAATATCAAGGCGTTTATACAAAACCCTATGATCATAAAGTGATTTTAGACGACGGTAGTATTTTTAGAATGTCTATTTCGTTAAAATTACCGAGAGAATTAGGTTCAAAAGCTAACGCTACATTTAATTATGAGGGATAGAATGAAGAAAAAAGAGATTTTTAAACAACTAGGCCTTTCAATAAGAAAAACCAATAACGATGAAATTGAAATCAGACATTCCTTTTTAAGCGGTTTCTATCGCGGCGTTTTCAGATTTCTAATCATTGGTTTCTTTGTAATTGCTGCTTTTTCCGATGCTCGGAGAGGAGAGGCTCCGCTATCTAGTATATATAGACCTATAATGCTAGATATTCAATGGGGATTTTATCCCGATAAAGAATTAAAGAGAAGATATAATGATTATTTAAAAGTTTATGATAATAAAGAATTTATTGAATTATTTAAAATAAAAAAAACACCTGATACCTATGAGGAGTATAAATCGGATTACAGTAGTCGTATTCAAAAAACTAAATTTTGGTTAGGCGTTAAATTTATTGTCTTTTTGTTTGTATTGTTCTTATTTATTTACCCAACCCCAAGAACATTACGCCTCAACCGAAAACATCGGGTGATCTATCTTCAAAATTGGAAAGGGCATTCTATTGTACCGGTGCCGGATAAAGGCGATCCGCTTTCGGGTATTTTATACGATCGTTTTAGTATTTATATGTTTGGCGGAAAAGGCGATTGTTCACTATTTTTCAAATTAGATTTAGATGAGGGGGAAGCCACTGACGGAGGTCTTCTAGGTTGCTATCCTTTACCCAATAAAAATCACAATATGCATTTAATCAAAGCGATGAGAGCCTATTTTACAGAGGAAAATCCCGAATTTATGCAATATATTCATGCTTGGTATCGCATTCCTTGGTTTAATCCGTTAATCGCATTTTGTAATAGTTTTGCCTTTATTCGCTTCCCTGTTTTCAGACGAAAAAAAGCAGAGCAAGCTATTCTCACCTTTAAACAAGAATGGGATAAGCTTTCTTATAAACAAAAAATGCAAAAATTCGCCCGTGTTATCCAACGCCAAAAAGAACTGAACGAACGATTATTAGCCCAAGGATTACATAATGAAGTGAATAATGATTGGGATGAGAAGGAAACCTCTCCGGCATTGAAAAATATAAAAGAAATAATATGAAAAAAGAAGCAATTTTTAAACAATTAGGCTTTTCAATAAGAAAAATTAACGATGATGAAATCGAAATTAAACTATCTTTTCTTGATGGTTTTTTAAGAGGTTTATTTAGAATAACGATTATAGGAATTTTATTAATTGTTAGTATAAATGACTTAACTCACAAAAAAACACCACTCTCAACATTGTATAATACGCTAAAAGAAGATTATATATGGGCATTTGCCCCAGACAAAAAGTTGCTACCTCAATATGAGAAATATGTTCTTGTTAAATCGGATCCAGATTATTTTTCTCGTCATCCAGAAAAATATCCTCCAATACCTTATGAAAAATATAAAGATCTTCACTTAGATGGTGAGTTTATTTTATTAAATAAAATTTATTTGGATTTTTTCTTTTTACTATCCATTATTTTCTTATTTTTTTATCCTCACCACCGAACCCTACGGCTAAACCGAAAATATCGGGTGTTTTACAGTCAAAATATTGTCGGTACCGGTGTGGTTCCTGTACCGGAGAAAGGCGATCCTCTTTCCGGTATTTTATATAATCGCTTTAGCATTTATCCCTTTGGAAGGGGGCAACATTTTTCACTATCTGTCACGTTAAAACTTTTTGAGGGAAAAGCCCGAGACGGTTTTTTCTTAGGGATTTACCCCACTCCCAATTCGGAGCATAATGAGCATATTGTGCGTGCAATGCGGGAATTTTTTACGCAAGACAATCCGGAATTTTTACAGCATATCGGCAGATGTTACCGCACTCCTTGGTGCCGACCGCTAATCGCCTTTTGCAACAGCCTTAGCCCGATTTACTTTCCTTTTTTTCACCGTAAAAAGGCAGAAAAAGCCATTGCCGAATACCAAGCCGAATGGAACAAACTCAGCCCGAAACAGCAACAACTCCGTTATCACGCCGTTCAAAAGCGCCAACAAGAAATCAATAACAACCTTAAACAACAAGGGTTTTACAACGAAGTGGATCATCGTTGGACTTGGCGCGATGATTAAAAACAGAGGTAAATTTGACCGCACTTTATTTCGTTAATTTTAATGAGAAAATCCGGAATTTATGCAATATATTCATTCTTGGTATCGCATTCCTTGGTTTAATCCGTTAATCGCATTTTGTAACAGTTTTGTGTTTATTTGCCGCCCCGTTTTCAGACGAAAAAAGCAGAGTAAGCCATTCTCGCCTTTAATCAGGAATGGGAGAAATTTCTTATAAACAAAAACTATATTTTTTCCCTTCAATACATAAACATGAAATATAAAAAAACTTTCCTAGTTTGAATGAAATTTAATGTTAAATGCTATTTAATTTGATATAGTTATGTCTGTCTATTATAGACACAACTATTTAATCTTTAACATCATTAGGAGAATTTTATGCCTACTCCAGCGTTTATCTCTATCGAAGGTAGTAATCAAGGAAAAATTACAGCAGGCGCATTTACCGAAGACTCTGTCGGTAATGTTTATGTTGAAGGTCATGAAGATGAGATCATGGCACAAGCAATTAGCCATATCGTAACCGTTCCGACTGATCCTCAATCCGGTCAACCGTCCGGTCAACGTGTTCACAAAGCATTTAAATTTACTTGCTCTTTAAACAAAGCAGTACCTTTAATGTATAACGCATTAGCTTCCGGAGAAATGTTACCAAAAGTTGAAGTTACTTGGTTTCGCACTTCTATTGATGGTCGTCAAGAAGAATTTTTCTCAACTGTATTAGAAGACGCAGTAATTGTTGATATGAATTTAGTGATGCCAAATGCACAAGATCCAAGCAATGCACCATATACTCAATTATTAGAAGTTAGCATGAGTTATCGCAAAATTAACTGGGATCATACTATTGCTGGTACATCAGGCTCTGACGACTGGCGCAGACCACAAGTTTAATTTTATAAACTTTGTAAAAAAGCTAAATAGGGAACTGTTTAGCTTTTTTTATTTTCTGACAAAACTTACTTTTTTCTATTAAAAAAGGGAAATATTATCTATTTCCCTTTTATTAGAAGTCATAAGCTAATTTGGCTAATTACTTTCGGGTAATTCAATTTCATCCTCAAAAATTTCCATTGGTTCAATGAGATCTTTGGTATCTTTTTCCGTATCAAGTAGTTTGGATGGTAATCTGAAACCACTCAACATACCGCCAAAGAAAGGATTTGAGCCATTTTCTACCGTCAATCGATAATTAATCGCGCCACCATTTAACTTAAATGAAAGATCCACAGATTGTCCGTTTGCTTTTTTGGCAGCTTGATCCAATACTTTAAATAATGACCATTCACCGGTACGACGAAGTGTTGACGTTTCTCCCATTGAAGTCACAAGAGTTAAACTTGTTTCTACATCCTGACGTGTCGTATTCGGCCAAATTAAACGACTTGCCGATGGAATTTCATGACTATATTTCAATAACTGTCCGTCAATATTAAAGGTCGATGCTGTAAATTTTCCAGAAAGACCTAGGGGTTTTAGGCTGAAGGAAATACTAACGTTACCGGACGTATCAAAGTAATTTCTCTGAATATTTTGTAAATCCTGAAGTGCGGTCAAAAATTCTGAAGAAATTACGCTTTCTCCATTAACTATTGAAAGTTCAGCATTATCTTCTAAGAAAAATTTCAAATAGCTATCATAAAAACGTTGTACCCGTCCGTTTGGTCCAAAAAACTCACGGAAATCATCAAGTGAAACACTTTGCGTTGCTTTACGATTTAATGGATAACGGTTTGCTATCCTGTTTTGATAAAAACTATATACATTACGATTCCATAATGTATTAATCTCGTTCAAAGCTGTTTTTAATTCAAGTGTCCAAGCCTCATCCGCCACCCTATTCAGTTGAATAGAAAGTGGCTCTGCCATCTCATTTGCCAAGCGTTTTAAGTCAACCGTAGGATTAGTTCGTTCTAAATTAAGCTCAGACATAATAGCTTTCAATGCCGTTTGAGACGGCTCCGGTGATTTCTGAATCGTTTGCATATAAAACTTCAATTCAGACAATTTTTTCATCACCGTATCCATGTGCGGTTGATCAGCATTAGATGTTACTTTTACCTCATTAATTAAAGGCGCGAAATGATGACCAATTTGTAATGACGCCATTTGATTTGCAGTAGCCACATTTGAATTATCATTACTATTTTCGGCATTAATTCCCGATAAACTTGGATAAATATCACTATTTTTATCAAGCAAATTAATCATTTTTTGCAATGGTTTTTCATTACTTGTTAATGCCTCTAATACATCAACAGCATGGCGTAAGTCAACAAAACGAATTATTTCTAAGTTATTTAATGCTTCTTGCCAAGTTTGGATATAATCAGCAATATAACGCTCGCGAATTTGCTCTGATAAATTAATGAGATCTTCTTTTGAATAATTTGTAGTTTGCTGCTTACCTAGAACCCAAGCATCAATTGCGGCGAGTTGCAATAAATCTTGTGCTTTCGGATCATAAAAATCTTTATATGCCCAATCGGTAAATAATGGGCTAATCAACGTACCATACCAACTGATATTTTTATCCTTAAAGAAGGTTTTAGGATCTTCCGGTGTTAAATCCGTTTTAAATATCGTTGCAAAACTCTGACCAATCTCGGCTTTCAAATCCGTTGCGGGTTGCAATTCAGTATTTGCCAAAATTTTGAAGTTTTGGTACACACGATCAGCCAATGGCAATTTGCTATATTCTTGCTGTTTATCTGCAATTTTTTTATCAAACATACTTAAATCGGGATCAACGTGCTTCATTGCATAACTAAAATGAGCCATGAGCTGACGTTGAATATCAGGATTTTTAGGATAATTCTTTTGCAAATATTTTGTCATCCACTGTTCCGGAATCTTCACTTTTCGGTTTGCCATATCATCAATCATACGATAAACACGCAACAGCTCTAATCCTTCGTTGCTATCTTCCGGTAAAGCATCCATTTGCTCAATTAATCCCATAGCAATCTCAGGTAAAAAACGTTCAGAAAGAAATTTCTTGTAAGCTTCACTTACCTTTTCACCGACTTTCTTACCTTGGTATAAACCAAAATCCTCAATCACCGGTAAAGCCTCTTCGTAATTTCCGTAACCATAGGTCGCTTGACGCAATATATTTAATGGTTTTAATAGGTTACGTCCGGTTGGATCCATAGATTGGCTAATATTCATTTGGCGAAATTCTTCGGTCAGCCTTAAGATTTTCACTGAAGTCGTTTTATTTTGATAAAAGTAATTATGCCAGGTTGCTAAAATGCAAATTCCACATACGGCAACAGCAACGGCACCAAATATAAATTTACGCTTATTACGACGAATTTCTTTTTTATTATCACTAACAAGTCCAGCTTCGGGATAAATGATATTTTGGAAAAAATTATATGTAAAATAAGCTCTCTGAGTACGCTCAGGCTGATAACTTGGTATAACATGAGGTAAATCAAACTGCTTAGAAATCGCAGCTTGATAGAAATCCATCGGAATCCCCTCTTGGAAAATAGAAGAAAAGTAAACGCCTCGAACATAAGGGGTGGTAGTAAAACGATCGCTCTCTAAGATATCGCTAATAAACTGAAGCAAAATATCTTTCATTCCACCTAATTGACGCGCATACATATAAAGAGATTCACGATCTTCTTGTGAAATCGTGGAGGCTAATTTATCAAAGATGAGCTCTTCCACTTCTTTTACAAATGCAGCATAACTCTCTGCGAACTCTTTCGTCCAGTTATCAATTTGTTCATCAGTATTCAAGGTAAAAGAGAAACCTAAATTTTTATGGCGCTCCGATTGCTTTAAATCACGATAAAATGTTTCAAAACCTTCAATAAGATCTACTTTATTTAAAACAACATACACTGGTACACGCGCACCAAATTGTTCCGTAACCTCACGAATTCGATTGCGTAATATCACAGCTAATGCCTGTCTGTCACTGTGATTTGCTGCAATTAATTTCGGAAGATCTACAACTAAAATGATACCGTTAATAGGTCTTTGCGGACGAACATCACTAATCCAATCAAGCAAATGTTTCCACAATCCTTTTGCAATTTTTCCATCCTGATCACGCTCAGTCCCCAGCTGTTGAATCATCCCTCCTTCGGGATCAAATAAAATCGCATCATCACTTGCCCACCAATCAATTTGATATAAAGAATTCTCACGCATATAGCGTTTAGAAGTTCTTTCTGAGGCTGTTAGTGTAAATTTCTGGTTAGAGCGATTAATAAAACTTGTTTTTCCCGCCTTATGCGAACCAAGCACCATATACCAAGGAAGTTGGTACATATAATCTTTATTAGATAAATGATTCTTTAGTGATTCAGACATTAACTCAAGACTATCATCTTGCTCTTTAATATACGGGAGAATAACGTCTTTTTCTTCTTGTTGTTTTTCTAATTCATTCTTTTCTTTGTTTAAACGAAGATTTCTTAATTGAAGTTTTAAAATCGCAATAATAGCTAAAGTTAGCAAAACAATTACTGTTGCAATAATTCGACTTCCCATTCCAACTTGTTTAGCAAGTTTATAATCCCAACCTTCCTCATTTGAAAGACCAGAGAAACTCCAAGAACTTCCATAAGTCCAAATCCCAATAAAAATGAGGATAAGGCCTAATGCAAATAACACAGGAAGTGAATTTTTAAGATGTGAAAAAATAGGGCGTGTAAACTGACGAAAAATTCCTAATAATCGGTTCAAGTAATTCATTCATTATCCCTTAATAATTGATCTTTTAATTTTTCCAGTTGAATAAAGAAGGAGCTATCCCACTCTTCAACAGTATATTTTCTACAAATATTATTCAGTTCTGAGAGCTCATTAAGTGCAATAGAAACCATACCTTCTTTTAAAAAGAAACGTATTTTTTCAATTTGTAAATAATGTTTTGCACGAATATCCTTCACAGATTTTAGTTGCTCATCAATTTTTTTGAGTACAGCAACAAAACCTTCCGATAAATAAAGTTCATCAAAACCATTATCCGGCTGATTTTGTATCACACCTTGAGATATTGTATTGGCACTATCCTCTTCAAAAAGCCAATCAGAAACAGAATGACTTAAAAATAAGTCACCATTTTGAAACTTAGCCAAATGAAATGCAGGAAACTTTTCAACAAACTGCTTTGTTACATTTCTGATAGACTTGGCTACATCTTGAAACTTTAATGCTTCACAACATTTTGCCGATAAATAGCTACCCTCAATCCAATATGGGCTTGTTGTTAGCGTTTTTTCAATTCGCTCAAGTAATTCAATACTTGGAGATGAAACCACTTTATCTCGATAATCACTGATTTTATCAATCGGAACAGACTGCATTGCAGTAATGCCTTGTTCATTCATCTCCGGTAATTGCGTAATATTATGCCATAATCCAAAACGACGGCTGACATAGCCTAATATTGATGAAGGTTGCAATTTACAACTTGTATCGGCCACTTGTAAATAGAACTGCTTTAACTGTCTAGAATTTGTCAGTTGAAACTCATTTATATCCGGAATATTTAACGAAGTTGTTTCAGAAACCGTCTTTGATGTACGAACCGCCCCTGCTGGTAATGTATTATTGCTTTGGCTTACGTCATTCTCTTTATTAAGTAAAATATTCTCAACAGAATCTGACCGCTCTTTTATAAAACGTTGTAACCGAACTAAAATCGATTCCGCATTAGGGATATATTCTCTTAATTGGTTTAAAAGTGCTTCTGTGAGCTGATTAACCGTCTCACTCTCTTTAGCTGTAAATTTTACCTCAAGGTTATTTGATATTGCATTTTCAAAACGTTCAAGAATCAGTGAGATTGACTTTACTTTAAATCGATTAATCGTATTATCTGCTGAAGGTTTAGGATAAGCGTTAAAAAGAAATTTCTTATTAAATTCTGAAAATAACGACAGAAACTCAATCAAATTAGACTTAAATTCTTTGTAAAGTAAAGCATATCCTAAATATTGTAATACCTTATAATCTTTGCAATTTTCAACTAAATATTGATGAGAATTTGAAATAAGCCCGTTCCAATCGATTGTGTCATGTTGTAAAGAACCAAACTTCATGACTTGTTCATCAATAGTAAAGAAGAGCTGGCTTCCCTCATCCGGAATACCAACCGGAAAATACTCCCCGGCAATATCATCCAAAATATTTTGATATTTCATATTACCAACCACATTCTTTTCTTATTGGTGCAACCTGAGAGGCAAGCCCATGGTTTTTGAAGATGTACTGACGATTCTCTTGGGGAAGGGAAACAGAAAATGTATCAATATATAAAATCGATTTTAGTTGTTTGATAGCATAAAGTCCGCGACCGGCATCAAGTAAATAGCCTCGTTCGGCGCTTTGCCAATCAATTTTAGAGGCCGTTTGATTCGTTTCAGTATTAGCAATATGCACATTCAGCAAACTATGCTTAACCGGTTTAGCCAATGCTATTTGAAACCTTGTTATATTATCTTTACAGGCAATGTACACTGAGGCATCCCCATCATTACTTAGTAAAGCCAACTCTAAGCTATTTTCAACCGCAGAATTCCCGACATCATCTTTTGCCAATGTAAAAATATCACCAACCAATTTGGGCACAAGGTTACCTAATACACGCTCATCAATCACTTGTTCTCTAACCGGTGTATTAAATGCGCTGTCAAAACAAGCAAGGCGATTAATATTTGATTTGATTGAAACACATTGTTCAGCTTGTTCCAGTCTCCCTTGTGATAAAGCACTTATAGAGTATATTGATAAGAAAGAAGCAAGTATCGTTTTACATATAAAAGATAAACGTAGTGTCATCAAAAGGATCCTCATTGCTACATATTATTGATAATATCATTGACGTTATTAATAATTTCAGTCGAATATGAATCTAAAAACATGCTATATAAGAAGTAAATTAACGCAAAGACAAGCAAAGTTCCCCATACAAAGCGATTTAGTGATAATGGTTTTTTCACCGTATAATCCCTTTTATAGAGATGTATCTGCTGACTTCTTTGATAGTCATATCCTCGTAATGGTCTAAGCGTCTTTTGTAATTTAATTAATGTGTTTTGAATGTTTTCTTGACCATGTGGCCCAATTGCATACTGCCCTTTGAATCCAAGAGCAAGGCAAATGTACATAAACTCCAGTAATTCATAATATTTTTCCGGTTCTAGCATCGTTCTTGACAAAATCGAATAAAACTTTTCCCCTCCCCAGGTCTCATTATGGAAATGAGCTAATAAAGAACGTTGTCCCCAAATCGAGGAGTTTCCCCAAGGCGTTGCCATAACAATTTCATCAATAAATGTGCACACGCAGTATCTGAACGAGAGTTGAAAAGCACTGTCATAATTCAATTCTTTTACTTTTTCACTCAATACCATCACTTCATTTTGCATTCTGGAATAAAGACTTCCTATATCTTCTAAATGAGATATCTTTTTTAACCGAAGTGCCGTTGCCAGCAATGGATTTGCCAATTCAATTAAGGCATTATAGGAATGTGTCTGTAACTGAAAGTCGTAGTCAATATCAAAGTCAACATTGACAACTTGCTCATAAAGAAGATCTGTTTTCTCATTAATTACCGGCACATTATTTGTAATGACTACTCGCCCTGAAGGCTCATCAATGGAAGGATTATAGGTATTTAATAATTCACGATTATTCATTATGCTAAATCTCCACGAATTGCCCAAAATTCAATCTCTAACCCCGGATAATTTCCTGTTATATGGAAACCAAATCCGGACGAGGTTAGCAAATTCTCCCAATATGGTGATGTTTTATCCAATTGGAAATACATAAAGCCAGAATGATAAGGCAAGTACCTTGGTGCAACAGGTAAAGCGTTTACCGGTACACCCGGTAACTGTAAATGAATCAATTGATTAATTTTTTCAATACTGGATATTTTAGTTTGTTGAATAAACTGAGTTTTTAACAAATCCGGCTGTAAATGCGCTTTAATTGCAATAATAAATTCAGCTGAAGAATAGAGTGACGAATCATTAACTTGAGCGGTATAAACGCCATACTGATGTGCGACAACCGGTAATGGTACTACTTTTGTATTTGTCACCACGCTTAAGTAAGATTTAATATCACTAAATAGCGGATTTAATGAAGCCGCCGGATTATCATGAAGATATTCATAGAAAGTCTCTGAAAAACGTTCCTTTAATACAAAAGTTGCCAACTCACTACGCAATGAAGCAAGCAATTCATACACTGATAGGGGGTGAGATTTTCCTAACTTAACGATGCTTTTTACTAAAGGAGAAACTCTATTAAGAGTTAAAAGCATGAGGAAATCATTAACATCAGCCACTCCAGATTGTTCCGGACGACCAATTCGGTTTACAATATTTTGTGCCCTTAATAAAATTAAATCTGATAACTCGGCTAACTTCTTAATAAATAGCGGCATTGCGTTGATATGCAATGACATAGGGTAAAAACCCTCGTCTAATATGACTTGATGATCTAGTGTTATGTCTTTGATTCTTGCAATAGGTAAAGAAACATAATTACTTAGATCATCTAATGAGGACTTTATGAAATATTGATTTTTTAGCAATTCAAGTTGGGTGTAACTCCCATTCTCACTATGAGAATCTTTCACTTCCGTAAAAATAATCTCACTTCGTGAATCAACCGAATCTAAATTAGTTGCAGAATATTTAATTTCACCCTCCCCGCTAGAAATAATAGGTAAACAAAGGTAGAGGGTTTCCCCTACTAGGTTGCTATCCACACTAATCGGAGAAGGCAGGCTATCTGTTAGAGGTAAATCAAAAAGTGTTCCATCGGGCATCACCCCTTTACATTCAGTAAGCCCTACCTTTCCAAAAGAAAGCTGCTGTTGATCAAATGCAATTTTCTCAAAACCTAAATTATAAGCCGAAATATCAATAACTTGCTTCAATTGCGATGTTAAAAAACGGCTTTCTTGTTGAAAATGTTGAGGTCGAATAAATAGACCTTCTTTCCATAAAACACGATTTGATAGAGACATTAGTTATCCTTATAAATTTCAACTTTAGAATCTAATACGCGGATTAGCAAAGGATAGCTTTCCCCACCTTTTGGTTTTACTTGTACAATACCTTTCCATTTACGGTTTTCATAACCATTAAATAATGCTACCACGCCAATATAATGAGTTTTCTCATTCATCGCTTCCGAATCAACAAATCTGAACTGATTTGGTGCTACGATTAGGTCAATATTCGAAACATAGGTTTTACCTAACGAGTCGGTAAAATCATTACCTCTAAAATCATCATATGTGCTACTTAGGAATAGAGACTTATCTGTTAATTGAAAAACTTTCAGCATAACAGGCGTAGCTCTTGCATCTGCTTTTCCATTTTCTTGTTCAATAATTTGTTTATCTGAATTCGAACTATTGGCAGTCACATTCTTTCTATATTCTGTGGTTGTCATTGGACGTTTTACCTGGCTTTTCGATACATCAAGTACTTCTTCAAACTCAGCCGATGCTTCATCACTTACCACTGCGACCGAATCATCTTTTGGAGAGTAAACATTGATATTTGCACGATCTGTTGCGTAAATAGAAAGTGAATACGTCGATGCTTTCAATAAACGAGGGTTAACACTTGGCTCATTAGAAGAGCAGGCTGTTATAGTTAATGCTGTTGTAAGTATAAATAAAGGCTTTAATTTCATAAGATTTCCTTAGTTATTTAATAAAAAATAGAGGATCTAAAACAAGCTCCTCCTGTTTTGCATCAACTTTTTTATTAGAAGATGATACGGTATTCTGTAACGCCTCATGTTCAAGTGTAGATTCCAATGTAGTCTGTCGTAGCACTTTTGAGGATGAAATAATATCTGGCGGTGTATAATATTCCGAAAAACTATTAATATGAGGGTTAAAGAATTTGTATCCCTCCGCAGATATCGTTTGATGAGGAGTTGCATCAACTAACTCTAAAGGATACTCTTCATCTGATTTTAACGCTAATAGTGGGTCCAAATTGGTTTCATTTAATTTTAACTCTAATAACTCCCGATGAACTTTATTGCCATAGTCAAAATTGTCTTGACAGCACTCTAAACCTAAAATTGTATTACCTGTTTGCTTATTAAGTAAATGAGATAATTCATCTTGTAAAGTAACAACTTCAGCCGCGTTAGTAAATATTTTCGCTCGAATTTTATAACTATATAGGGAGATAAGATCACTATCATTTAATTTAACAATTCCCCCTTTAGGGAGCGCCTGAGTTGTACCGTTAATAAAAATCTTTTCACTGTGAGAAATCAAACAAAAGCTTGCGTTGTAATACTTTATTTCAAACTCTATATCAGAAATTTCATTTTTCCAATTATCTAATTTCCAACTTATATCTGGTGCCGAGCCAACAAATCCGCCTTCTAAATCAAAGTAACAATAAGGTAACGTTCCTTTTTCAAGCATAAAAGCATCTGTTATCATTAATAAAAGTCTATGCATTTAAACGGCTCCTTCGATAATAACCTGCTTTAAAGAGTAATCTCTTGCTGAATCTGTATTAATTAGAGTTGTCCACCCAAGAAAACTAGAATTATCCATCCCTAAAATAAATGTAGATTTTGTATCAGGGCGTAAGCTAAGTGAAAGATCATAAGGTAAAGGATCTTTTAGTAAAAAACGAATCAATTCTTTTAAGTGTTTATATCTCTCAGTATTTGGCAAGAATTGATAAAATTCATCAACTTCTAAGTTATTAATATGAATACGGAACTTATTTGAAAACGACTCGACATTACTGCCCGAAATAAAATTATCTCCAAGCATTACATTTTGTATACCTAGTTTATTTTTCTGGTCAATTTCTATTTCAAGAATCCGTCTGACATGCTCCTCAATAAAAATATCATTTAAATCAAAATAATGCCGAATAATATCAGCTAACACTTCAGGTGTTCTTACCCCGGATTGAATTATTCCGATATAGTAAAAAATTTTATGCCAATTTAACTTAGAATACCCTATAAAATGCTTAGATAATCCCAGAAGATTTATCATGTTGCAAGAGTAATCGTCAGAAAAATCGGATTTAAATCTTATATAATGCTTATATTTCCGCCAAATCTGATGAAAGATTGCGATCAAATGATGATTAAAAAAATCCAAATATCTCGCTTGAAGAGATTCATTATCATAAGATTCTTCTGCAATCTCGTCTAATAGACTGCCTGGAAGTGGGCCTGATGCCCCTTGCAGCCCAAGAAAGTTAACTAGAAACTGAAATTTTTTTTCTTCCTCTTCGTCTAAAATAGTAAGCTGCTCAATATCCCCTATAGGAAAGTTAAGTTTAGGGTTACTAAAAAAACGAAATACAGATTCCTCAATGAGAGTATTTTCTAATTCATCCAAACTTATAGATGATGACTTTGCAATTGCCTCTACGAGTTGATGAAACCCATACTGATTTAAATCAGTCTTTGTAGAGAAGTTTTCTGTTCCCATTTAAATATCTCATTGTTACTCGTATTTACAACCTCTAGAAGATGAAACGAATTTATCGTACCGTATAACCTAAAAAACTCCGCAAGAAGCGTACCAAATAAAAACAGCTCTCCTTCACACAGAAAATGATTACTATCTATTCTTAATACTGATTTCTGCCCTCTGTATACCACGCCTTTTATCACTTTATCAACAGGACGGGTCATAATAGAGTCCATTCCAGCTAAGCGTTTTTCAGTACGTCTTAACGACTGGACATCATTCATAGCAGGAAAATCATAAGTTAACAAAATCTCCTTTAAAACATCTAATCTTGTTAGAGATAGATAATTAAGTGAAAGATTAGATATCAACTTCCAGTGAACAGACTCATCTAAGACAGCTCTAATTGTCTTTACTGGCAAGGTAATATTTTTAAAATCAATATAAGAAGGCGTATTTTGCGACGGAATACAGATATCACCAATGCCCAACAACTCGGGTAAATTATTATTTGTACAATCTAAATCTATCGATATAGTTTCTCTTAAAGTATCTAAAGGCTTATTTGAACTGGAGACAAAAGAGATAAAGTGATCATACCTTGTTTCTTCAATATTATCTTTAATAGTTGATTTATAGTACCCTCTACTTCCTGTAAGCGTAGTATGCTCAAATGATTCAAACTTTGGATAATTATAGATTTTATTTCCAATATCCTTCAAATATTTTGAACCGGAAACACTTCTGATATCAAATATCTCAAAATGTTCTCGATTAAAACCGGTTGGAATAATCGGATATAACTCTTTCTCTCCATTAAGGTTTATCGGAATAGCATCATGCTCAAATAAATTAATCACAGGAGCACAATACAATGAAAAATCGGCTTGTGTTAACTTAAGATCTTTAGGAAAAGAACGATCAAACTCAAAAAATAACTTAAAATTTTTACCAACTAATCTATTTAAGTAAAGATTCAATTTTCTTAACTTAAAAAAATAAAATTTTTTAGGGAAAAAGAAAAATTCTTGTAATAAACGATATCCATCAAATGCATTATCCGGATAAGGAATCAATGATTCTTTCTTATCAAAGCCAACAGAAGAAACAATATCAGGCGGTAAATCAATAACACCTTCTTCTGTTTTTATAAAAATTCTTGTTAAATAATTAAAAATCCACTGATAGCAAGTTAATGCACTGTAATCGCTTCCCGATAAATAGAATGATAGTTCATCACACTGTATAGACGAAAAATCACCATCCGTAATATTCTCTAACTCTAACTCAATGACCGTAGACTCGTTACCTGTAACACTTTTTACATTATTTAAAACTAT
The DNA here is from genome assembly GCF_001999335.1 of Rodentibacter sp. Ppn85. Taxonomy (GTDB): domain Bacteria; phylum Pseudomonadota; class Gammaproteobacteria; order Enterobacterales; family Pasteurellaceae; genus Rodentibacter. The sequence continues at coordinate 21,864 of NZ_MLHS01000008.1, forward strand.
TGGGTAAACTGCTACATCCATGGTTGTTTGAAATTGACAAGTTGTACCGTCTACTGATTTAGAGGAGACAAATGTGCCCTTTGGTATAATATGCTTTGTTGTAATTGCTCTTTCTTTAGGCTTAAAATTTAAAATCGCACAACTTGGTAAAGGACGCAAATAATTTGGCCAAAGAAGCTGAATCATTGATTGAGTTATCTCCGGCAAATTATCCTGTACTTTTTCTTTCAATCGAGCAATCAAAAATGCAAAAGATTCAATAATTCTTTCTGCTTCAGGATCAACGATTTCGTCAGATAAAAAACGAGATAGATGAGGATAGATCTTTGAAAAGTACTGCCCGTCTTTTTTCAGAAAATCTAATTCAGCCCGAAAAAACTCTTTTAAAGACATCTACATAACCTTAAATTTTTTACTTGAACTATCTAAAATAATATTTAGCTCTGTTAATTCATTCCTTTGTTTTAATAATACCGAGCAAGTAATTCGAAAATTAAGTTGCAGGACATCATACATATCAGGAATATATTCTATTCTCATAATTTGGATTCTGGGCTCATAACGCTCCAAATTTGAACGAATATTTGAGATTATTGCTTGCCCCAAACTTCGTGTTGTCGCAGTTGCATCATTGAAGTCTTTTAAACCAAAATCGGGCGCACACAATGTACACCCTTCTTTTGAATTTAAGATTAGTTCTATGTTCTTTTTAATTGAACGGATCAAATCGCTTACAATTTCCTTTTCTGTTTTCTTTTTTATAACGTCCGTATTTTGCGAAGCTGTTTTAATCCTATTCCAAAATCCCATAAAAATAACTACTTACTATTATCAACATCCAATCGGCCGACAAGAGAAAGATCAAAACTTGCGCCCATATATTTAAAGTGCGGTCTAACAGATAAAGAAACTTTATACCAACCCGGCTCACCCGCCACACTAGATACTTCTACTTTTGCAGAACGTAAAGGACGACGGCTACGAACATCTGCCGGTGGGTTTTCTTGGTCAGAAACATATTGTTTTAACCATACATTTAATTCACGTTCAAGATCTTGACGCTCTTTCCACGAACCGATTTGCTCACGCTGTAACACTTTCAAATAATGGGCCAAGCGATTCACAATAAACATATATGGTAATTGCGTACCCAGTTTATAATTGGTTTCAGCAGCTTTTCCTTCTTCGGTGTTTGGGAATTTTTTCGGTTTTTGCACAGAATTTGCCGAAAAGAATGCTGCATTATCGCTTCCTTTACGCATCGTTAAAGGAATAAAACCTTCATCAGCCAATTCAAATTCTTTACGATCCGTGATTAATACTTCTGTTGGGATTTTGGCTTGCAAGTGTCCAAACGATTCAAACAAATGCAATGGTAAATCATCAACCGCACCACCACTTTGCGGACCAATAATATTTGGACACCAACGATATTTAGCAAAACTATCCGTTACTTTTGATGCCATCAAGAACGCAACATTACTCCATAAATAATTGTCATGTTTACCATCGATGCTTTCATAGTAATTAAAGGTTCTAACCGGATTCTCAACCGGATCATAAGGTAAGCGAGATAAGAAACGAGGCATGGTTAACGCTAAATATTTAGAATCTTCGGACTCTCTTAGAGAACGCCATTTCGCATAACGCGGCCCTTCAAAAATATCTTTTATTTCTTTAATTTCAGATAACGATGCATAACTGTCTAAGCCAAAAAATTCAGGACCTGCGGCAGAAATAAACGGCGCATGAGATATCGCTCCAACCGAAGAAACATATTGTAATAATTTAATATCCGGCGCAGACGGCGTAAACATATAATTACCTACAATAGCAGCAACGGGTTCGCCACCAAATTGCCCATAATTAGCAGAATAAACATGCTTATAAAGACCACTTTGCGTTATATCTGTTGCATATTCAAAATCATCAAGCAATTCTTCTTTGCTAACATTTAGCACTTCAATTTTGATGTTTTCACGGAAATCCGTACGATCAACAAGTAATTTTAAACCGCGCCATGCAGATTCCATCTCTTGAAATTTTTCATTGTGCAAAATTTCATCGACTTGATGACTAATCTTCTCATCAAGGCGAACAATCATTTCATCAATTAATGTTTTATTTACAACAGTATCTTTACTGTCTGATTTCAACATTTCAGAAATAAATTCCGCAATACCGCGCTGTGCAATACTATAATCATCGTTTTCCGGTTTGAAACGCGTTTGCTCCATGACTTGATCAAGCAAGCTTGTTGTTTGAACTTTTTTCTCAGCGCCTGCTGTTTGATTATTAGCAACCATAGATTTCACCTTATTCTTTTTCTAAAATGATAGCCAACTCTTTCTCCAACGCTTCTCTTGCATTCGGATCAGCGATAAGCTCTTGTAATTTATGTCTAAATGCCGGAATATTTCCCATCGGACCTTTTAAAGCGAGTAGAGCTTCACGCAACTCTAAAAGTTTATTTAGTTGTGGAACCTGCTTCGCAATACTATCAGGCGAGAAATCAGACATACTTTCAATTTTGAGGTTTACCCCTATGTCTTGATCCTCCGCATTTTCCTCCAAGCGATTCGGTACGGCAATCTCAATAGATAAATCCGATTGCTTCATCACAGCATCAAAATTATGCTTATCAATAGAAACGGTTTTTCTTTCCTCAAGACTTAATTCTTCAGGAGAACCTTTAAAATCTCCCGTTACGAGGAGTTTTAGCGGTAACTCAACTTCATCGACTTGCCCCTCAGTCGCGGGTGTGTATTTAATATTTATGCGCTCTTTCGGTGCGACAGAACCTGCTTTAGACATACAAAATCCTCTTTGGAAAGTTAAACTGTTTTTTTATTTTACAAGCGATATGCTGAAAAATGTACAAATTATAAGAAATAGCCTCCACTAAATCAATGATACGAGTCAAATTTAAAATGAATTAATGCGTACAAGTACAATATTACTTAATTTCACCGCACTTTACTTACGTTATTATCAGTAAATCAGCATCAATTTTTTTTATTTAACGACTAAAAGAAACAATAACTAAAGAAAACTTGATCATTTTAGTTTAGAATAACCCAATCAAATTTTGTGTATAGGAGGAAAATATGTCTGCACGTCGAATTATCGTGATTGGAGATAAAACCAATCACGGCGGTACTGTGTTACAAGGCTCCCAAACCATGACGGCCGGAGGCAAAGCTATTGCCCGCCAAGGTGATTTAGTCGCTTGCCCTCAATGCAAAGGCAACTTTCCGATTACAGAGGGCTCGTCCAAAATGTCCGCCAACGGACGGGGTGTTGCTCTTGAAAGGATGAAAACCGCTTGCGGTGCGGAACTTATTGCCTCACAATCTATGATGAAAGCCGAAACATAACTTATTGTTTATCATTCATAATAGCCCTTAACTGCCCGATACATTTTTTAGAGGAATATCAAATGACAGTTCAATCTGATTACCATTATAGCCTTACAGTCAATGGATCCAGCCAATTCGATGTAGTAAGTTTCGAATTAAAAGAACACCTCTCCACCCTATTCCGTCTTGAACTTGACCTAGCAAGTTTTGGTTCCGAACCTGATTTCCTCACTATTATCGATCATCCTGCCACGCTAACTTTCTGGCAAGGGGAACAAGCAGTACGTCATGTTCATGGAATCGTCACTACCTTAAACCAAGGCAAAACCGGTTTTACCCGCACCCGTTACCACATGGTGATCGAACCCTCTCTTTGCCGTGCCGGATTGCAAACGGATTTACGTATTTTTCAGCAACAAGATTCCCAAAAGATTATCGAAACCCTGCTTCAAAAAAATAATGCATTACAAAGTCAATTTCATCTACAACATCCCTACTGGACACGCGAATATTGCGTACAATACCGCGAAACTGATTTAAACTTTATTGAACGTCTCGCCGCCGAAGAAGGTACTTACTATTATTTTGAACACATCGCAGATAATCACACGATTCATTTCTCCAACAATACCGCACTTGCTGAGAAAAAAGGCAACCTGGTCTATAACGCCATGCCTGCCGGACAACGCCCCGAAGCTGCCGTGTGGCATTGGGCTTATCAAGAAAAACTCAGCCCGACCCTTCAAACACTACGGGATTACACCTTCACCAATCCACGCTATAACCAAGAACACCAAGCTGCCTTGCAAGGCGCTAATGCCTTAGGAGAAATCCGCCAAGGCGAACATAGCGAAAACCAACACAATGTCTATGAACGTTATGATTATCCGGGACGCTATAAACGTGATGCGCAAGGTAAGCCTTTCACCCAATATCGCTTGGAATATGAACGTCGTGAAGCCGAACTCGCCATTGCCCAAAGTGATGATTTACGCGTGCAACCCGGCTATGTGTTCGGTTTAACCGGTCATCAGCGTGAAGCCTTTAATCGCGATTGGTTAATTGTGGGAGTTGAACATTACGGCTGGCAACCCGGTGTTTTAGAAGAAGAGGCTGGCGAAGAGGGAAACCGTTACGAAAACCGCATTAAACTCATCCCAAACACCATCCAATGGCGACCTGAACCCCAACCTCGCCCCGTGGTAGAAGGTTCACAAATGGCTCATGTGGTCGGCCCTGCCGATGAAGAGATTTACTGTGACGAATGGGGACGGGTAAAAGTCCAATTCCCATGGGACCGTGAAGGTCAAAACAACGAACACAGTTCGTGCTGGATTCGGGTCAGCCAAGGTTGGGCGGGCGCACAGTTCGGGCATATTGCCATTCCGCGTATCGGTCATGAAGTGATGGTGGATTTCCTAGAGGGCGACCCCGACCAACCGGTCATTACGGGGCGCACCTATCACAGTACGACAGAGCCGCCTTATGCCCTGCCCGAGCATAAAACCCGCATGACGATTAAATCCAAAACCCACAAAGGCAACGGATTTAACGAACTACGTTTTGAAGATGAAAACGGCAAAGAAGAAGTCTTTATTCACGCCGAACGTGACCAAAACAATGTAGTGAAAAACGATGAAACCACTCAAATCGGACACGATCGCAGTGAACAAGTGGGAAACGATGAAACTATCACCATCGGCAATAACCGCACCGAAACCGTCGGACAAGACGAATCCTTAACTGTCGGACGCGACCAGTCCAATAAAATCAACCGCAACCGCATGACTAAGATTGAAAAGGATGAGGTGTTGAATATCGGCAACAACCTTTCATTGGATGTCTATGCTAATCAACAGGCTAAAACAGGGCGGGATTATTCTCACCAAGCAAATCGGAATGCCCTTCTTAAAGTAGGTACCGAACTAAAAAAACACAGCAAAGATGTGAAAATGACCGGCTCAAGCCTTGTTAAAATTCGCGGACAAGCCGGCACTGTTGTGATTGACGGTTCAGGTATTACATTAAAAGGCAAAGTTACTGTCAAAGGGGATTTAGTTCAACGCGGCGGTTCACCGGAGTCGCCACAAGTGCTATCCTTTACGGCAAACAAAGCCAGACCGACTTGTGAAGTGTGCGAGGCCATGAAAAATCAAAAACAAGGTTAAAACCAACCGCACTTTAATAGCTTAGGGACAGCGAAAACTTAAACATCACTGTCCCGTTACTTATTAATTTACTGCTTATTTGGCGATAAACTATGACTACAGAATCCCAACTCTGGGTGGGCTACTATCAGCTCACCTACCTCAAGCAACCCAATGTCCTTTATTTTGGCCACCTTATCGGCTTTGCACTCAATCGTGATGATTTCCAGCAAAAAATTGAAACCTACAAAATCCAACATCAATGTAAACTCTCAAGCCAACTGGCTCCACTTCCCGCCCTCACTTGGTTTCAACGTCACGGCTATCAAGCTCAAATCTTCGTACAGGCACAACAACTAAAAACCGATGAACTGCGTTTTTTATTCGTTCAGGAAGAAAACCGAACCAACCACGAGACAAACTACCTGATTGAAGAAAGCCTGACTGTCGCCCCCTTTATCGGGCGCCCCCCGATAAAAAATGGAATTTTTTCTTACCTACCGGAAAAACTCGCGGTTCACCCGTTCTTTGCTGAGCTGACCTCTGAACATAATCCCAAAGAAGGGCTGTATTACCCCCACCCCGATTTCACCGAGAACCCGCAAGATTGGCGTTATTATGCCGTGATTGACGGGGTAAAATCCTTTACCATCCCCCAATTAAGCGAACACGAGGGCAGAACCGAGTCACTGTATAAAGGCGAACTGAAAGACAAAATGGACAGCAACGCCCCGTTTCTTGCCCAACTGACCGTCACCGACAGAGAAGACAGCCCCTTTGTCGAACTGCTTTTCACTCAAGCGGAACAACCTTGGATGGGCGCTTGGGATTGCAATCCGACCATTATTATCCGTTCGCAACAGTCTTTTGAGACGCTGGCCTATCATCTGCGCAAATTTATTCACCTTTATCGGGAAGAAAACGAAAAATGGTATTTCTTCCGTTTTTACGACCCGATAATTTTGGTTGCCTATCTGCGATACATTGCCTGTTCCCCGGCAAAACTGGCGTCCTTTTTCGGCGTTAGGGAGGGCGAAACGATGATAGATTCCTTCGGCGCGCGTATCGGCAACCGCTTTCATATTTTCAGCCTAAAGGATTTACCGCAGGGCACCCAACCAAGTGCGGTCGGTTTTGATAAAGAATTTCAGGCGTTCGTGGAAGACTATGGGCAAAATCAATTTGCCGAAAACGTATTAACCGATATTCTTCCGCAATCATTTCCCGATTTAATCTTATCAAAAGAAAAATTGATTTCTTGGATAGAACAGGGAAACCGCTTAGGAATGAGCAGTGAAGGGGCGCTCACACTTTTTGTTCAAGCGCATTGTTATTTACTCAATGAAACGAAAACACCACAAGCATTACTCGCCGAAATAAAAAATGAGTACGGTAATCTGTCCGAAGCGGAACTTGCCAAACTATTTTATCTAAAAGCCAAAGCTATTAAAAAAGAAGGGGAATAATCAACTATGTCAATGCCATCACCGATACAATATGACGAACATTGTGCAACAGGGCTACCCTGTCAACAACCCTTAACGCCCATTATTCCGGTCAGATTCAGTTTAACCCGGGAAGCCCTAGAAAAGATGAAATCGGGCGTTGTACCCGCCTCACCGGAAAAAACCGCCATCGGCAGTACCGATTATGAACTAAGACGGTTACGCCAAGGTTATCTTTATATTTATGCCGAATTAGGTATGGCAAATAATTCGACCGACGGCAGCGAAACAAAAGAGGGGCATTGGCAAATCTTTGAATATTATGTCAGTAACGATGATGCAAACGGCTCTATCGCCCCGGAAATGTCCGCAGAGGAAAGAAAAAAACTCGGCGCACCGGAAGACCCGACGAAAAAAAGCGGCGGACTGACCTACCATTTTCGTAAATATCGTTGGAAAGACGGCGCCGCCCGCGGCGAATGGATTTTAGAACCTCAATCCTATCCCTATGCGTTCGTGCATAAACAAGTAACACGCATTCACTACGCTTACAGCGAACGGCGTTGGGCACCGAAGTTTTTTGAATTACTAGAACGCAACTCCGACGCACGGAAAGACGTGATGCAGTTCGTCTCACTCGCCAATCAGGATGTTACTTTCAGCTTACCGTTTACCGATTTGGCAACAGCCGTCGCCGATTTTAATCCGAGTAAAGAACAAAAAGAAAAAGACGAAATAGACAATGCCACCCGCGCAACGTCAATCGGTTTTAGTGAAAAACATAAAATCACGATTGCAAAAGAAGAAGAAAAACAACGGGCGCGCATTATTGCGGTACACGACCCTATCGGCAATCTTGCCGATATTTCAAGTCTGCACGAATATACTTGGGTGAATATGATTAAGGCGCGCAGAAAATACCTTTACCCGACATCAACGGCGAAAGCGGTATTAGGGCTTAAATCTCATTTACGACATCTTTGGTTTAGAAATTTCCCTTATGATAAAGAAAATGAAGCACTCATCGAAAAATACGCTGCCGATGACTTTTATGACCGCATTGATGAATTTAAAGCGATGAGTGATGCGGTAGATAATCTGGCGAAAGTACACAAAGCCATGATGGAACAGACAGGCAAATATTCCCTCTGTAAACTGTTGGAATGCACCACCGACCTTGCGGTTAAACTTATCGGCGACGAGCAAAAAGAGGCGCTGGAACTCAATGAAATTAATATGCAGGCATCTCAACTTGTCAAATTCGCTATGCAGGGTATTGGTATTTCAGACCAAGGCATGAAATATCAAGCGGATATGCTTGCCACCGACAGTCTTTACGGCGGCTATGTCGGGAAAATCCTCGCCACCGCACAACGAGTTGAATTGACTTATCGCAACATCAATAAATCAATCGGACAACGCGGCTTAAAACGTTTAGAACTTGAACTGATGTACGAATCGCTGATGACCGCACAATTCTACCGTTGGTCATCGAAAACGTTAAATAGCACAAGCATTACGCGCGAAACCTATTTAAAAGCATTCGGGCTGACACGCACCACGGTTGCCCTCACCTACAAAGCAGATAAACTGAATGCAATGCTGGAACAACAAATTCAGGGCTTTTTACAAGATAAAGTCCAAGTTAAACCCATCAACCTCAGCGCACCGCAGCGGGTTGTCGGCACAGCATTAAGTATCAAAAACCAGGGTTTTACTTTTAACCTTATCGTCCCTGATGACCCGCTTGGCAGCCAACCGGCACAACACCACGTCAATATGTCGCACAAAGTTGGGATTTTTCTCGCCGGGCTTGCCTTGCTGGATACCTATAAAAGTTTAAAAGACAGCCCCAACAATCCATGGTGGGATTCGGTTGCGCAAAGCACCTATGCACTGACCGGTTTATTTGCGATGTTCTATTATGAAAAAAACGGCATCGCACAAGATGCCGTAAAAAACGTCTTAACAGCCAATAAAACCTTACTGTCTTTCTTATTTGGCGAACAGCATATTGTGGTACAAAAGGTCAATCAAATCATTAAAGGCAGCATGGTAAAAAATGGTTTTGTTTATCTCGGACACTTCGCCAACTTTATGGGAATTGTGGTGGCGGTTGCCGATGTAGTGAAAGGGTGGGGCAAAAACGACCGCGCTGCCACCACCTCGGGGATATTATTAACCGGCGCACAAACCTCGCTCTTTTTCTCCGAAATGTCATGGGTGGATAAATTTGGTCGTCTCAAGATGTTTGGCAAACAAATGGCGGTATCAAGAGCACTGGCAGCCGTGGGCTGGGTGCTTTTTGCCGCCTCAATGGTTTATTACTACTTCTCGGATAATGAAGCAGAGGCGTGGGTGCGTTCGGGGTTCTGGGGGAATTCGGATGAGTATTGGGGTAAGAACCGAAGAAAAACTACGATCAACTTAGAAGATGCTAAAATTTTAGGAAATCCATCTGACGTAGAGAATGATAAATTTGAAACATTTTACAATAAAGAAATGGAAGGTCTTTATAACCTAATTTGGGGTATGTCCATTCAAAATGATAGTCAAGGGGATAATAAATTACGGGTTTACAGCCCGCTCTTTAGTTCCGAAGAAAGTGTAAACAAGCTCAATATTGAATGGCGGCAACAAACGGTATGGGGCTCACCGGGCGAGCGTGGCGAACAATTTTCGGATTTAGGTTCGACAAAAGTGAAGAAAAAACGCATACTATCAAACTGCATTGAATTAGATTTTTCCGACACACCACCGATTGGTGCAACCCCCCCCCCGCCCGATTGGCGTAATCAAGGCAGAATCGTTCTCGCCACGCAAGGCATATTAACCTTAAAATACCCGAAGTTTGGTTCTTCGACGGACCATTTTATTGCTCAACGCCTGTTTAGAAAAAATGAAATCTAAGGGGAAATTATGTTTAATTTTGATAAGCGAACGACATCTTATACACCGGATATAATCTCAAGAAATATCAAGCGGGTTAGAGAGGGAGTGATTGAAATACGCCGTTATAGTGAAGCTAAATTTAAACAATTTTTTTGGCTTTGGATTATTGCCCTTTTCGGTGTATTAGGATTTAACCCCGAATCTAGAGCCAAAATATACAAAGATATTGAGTGGGCTATATCACCAGATATTCAGCTTGTTCCTGATTACAATGAGTTACGTGAACGAAGAGTCAGAATGAAAAGCAGTTATCCTAGCTATGGACAATTCAAAGAGGAAATGTTAGAAATTCATGGCTCACGCCGTTACACCGGTGCTTTTGCTATGTTCTTTCCGGTATTTCTATTTTTTATGCTCATCTCACCAAACTGGCGCCCATTACGTATCGACACCAACCGCCGTATTGCTTATTTTTGGTTATTCGGCAAATTTTATATTACCCGTTATGATGAAAGAACCAATCCGATTAAAACATTTCAGCCTTATTCTTATCAATCACGTTTAACTAATCCCGAACATG
>NZ_MLHS01000080.1 GCF_001999335.1 Rodentibacter sp. Ppn85
TCAATATGTGGATAAAAGCCGATTCAGTTGATCTAAATTAATAACTATATCGACCGCACTTTTATAAAGTGCGGTTATTTTTTGTTCTTTTAAAGCCAATATTGAATTGAAGTTAATTAGATAAACCGTTTACCAACAAGACCGGGAAAAGAAAGGGATTCAAGACAACTTCCTGTATGTTCCTCGCAGCAGTCCACTTTATAGCATAATGAACGATAAAGTGTTTGAACTGGAACAAACTCAAGTTGAAATTATGGTGCCCCTTGCCGATGTGGAAAAGCAAAGCGTAAAAGATAAACAAAATCCAAAGCAAACAAAAACCTATTACAATGTGCAGCCTTACCTTTATCAGCAAGTGGAACACAGCAAAGATAAGGATTCGGGGATTTATGTGGATGATAGTCACCAGACCCACGGTTTGCTTTTTCCGGGGGGGGAATAGTTATCAAGACCAAACAGATGAAATCAGTATTTTTAAGCATAAGATAGCAGACTATCTCGACCCGGCAAGCCCGCATTCAATGGAAGAAAAAGAGACATTGGAACCCGTGTTTAAAGACATATTGAAAGAGCTTGATTTGGCTAAAGAGGGGCAAGAAAGTCGGTTTGAGGCGGGAAAACTAAAAGGTTTGCTGCTTAATCCTGCGGAACAGCGACGTTTAACGGGAATTATCGTTCAGCATAAAGCGAGTGGGCAAGGAGCCAATCAACCAAATTTAATGAGCTTATTGCGTTGGCACAGAAATTAAATGACCAGGACGCAGCGGATAGAATTCAAAAACGGGTGAATGATTTGGTGATTGATTTGAAGGCGGAAGGATTTGATAGTGAGCGGAAGGCGTATTATATGCATCCGTTAGGGGTGATTGGGTGGTTGATTAAGAATAAAGGATTAATTGATCGAGATTTCTTTTTTAGCCAGTATGAAAAGCTATTTAAGAAGTTGACGAATTCTCAGAAACAGGCTCTGGAAAATATATTTACCGGTATTGAGGAATACGTTGAAGCTGATTCGTCATATATTTGTACTTTACCAAAAATTGCATACATGCTTGCGACTGCAAAACATGAAACAGGGCATACTTTTGAGCCGATTACCGAGAAAGGTGGTTTGTCATATTTTAATAAATATGATCCGGTGTTGGCTGATACACCAAAAAGAAGAGCAAGGGCAATAGATATGGAAAATACCCAGAAAGGAGATGGATATAAATATAGGGGGAGAGGTTATGTTCAACTTACCTGGAAGAAAAATTATAGAAAACCAGGAGAGTATTTAAAAAAAGATCTTGTTAATAACCCGGAGTTAGCTTTAGACCAAAAAGATGCAACAAAGATCATGATTTATGGTATGGAAACAGGGATGTTTACAGGGAAAAAATGTCTAATTATATTTCTAATAGTAATAAGGATTATTTAAATGCTAGACGTATAATCAATGGAACAGATAAAGCTTTAACAATAGCAGGGTATGCATCTAAATTAGAGGAGTGTTTAAGATGGTTGTAAAGTTAATTTTATCTTTAGTTGTTTTTTTGTTTTCTGATTTGGTATTTGCTGACTATGAAATAAAAGATAATAGAGTTTACTTAGAAGGAAAAGAAATAACAAATGATCTAATAAGTGAAGAGTTAAGTAGCTC
>NZ_MLHS01000081.1 GCF_001999335.1 Rodentibacter sp. Ppn85
AAGAAATCAATATGTGGATTAAAGCGGATTCAGTTGATTTAAATTAATAACTATATAAACCGCACTTTATAAAAGTGCGGTTATTTTTTTGTTCTTTTAAAACTAGAATTTATCAACACAGACCGATATTGAAGTTAAGTTAGATAAGCTGACAGAATGAAATTGTCGACAGCAAACTGATTGTTTATAAAGTGGATAGCGAATATAAAAAGGACACCGAATCGGGTTCGCAAAGTGCGGTCTATTCGATGGGATTTTTTCTGTTAAAACACGAGGTAGCTTACCCTAAGGACAATATCTTAACGTTTTATTCCCTTTACCGCCATACGGCAAAAATGAGTGATTATCAGAGCTCGGGCGAAGAAATTTTAGCATTAACTAAATCGGCAGATAAATTTCCGGTGATGATAAGAGAAGATAATAAGATAGTGGCACCGTTGCCTGACGGGTTGGCGCTTTTAATCAGAAAATACCAAGATAACAAAACTCAGTTTGATGAAGTTGTGTGGTATAAAGACGCGAATGGTGTTGAACATAAGCCAAAAACAGGTAAACCCTGGAAAATCTTTAATCGCTCTTATGAAACCCTCATAGACCACCCTATAAGTGGCATACCGCTCTTGATTCGTCATAATCTTGACACATTGATTGACACAGAAGTAGCACTGAGCAAACCAATCGCGATTAAAGCGGGTGAAGAATTGGGGCTGATGGGTGAATATAATCAGATGGGCGAAAGCGGCGAAAAGCTGTTACATCTTGAAGTGTTTACCTATGATGACATTGACCAATTTAAAGCTAAAGCAGAAGTGGCGTATAAACAAGATAAAGAAAAGAAAGGCATTAAAGACAACTTCCTGTATGTTCCTCGCGACAGCCGGCTTTACAGCATAATGAACGATGAGGCGTTTGAACTGGAACAAACTCAAGTTGAAATTATGGTCCCCCTTGCCGATGTGGAAAAGCGAAGCATAAAAGATAAACAAAATCCGAAACAAACAAAAACCTATTACAATGTGCAGCCTTACCTCTATCAGCAAGTGGAGCACAGCAAAGATAAGGATTCAGGGATTTATGTGGATGACCGCCATGTAACCCACGGAGTGTTATTTCCGGGTGTTAATGTGTTTACTCAATCGGGTAGCGGGCTTTGTATATTCAAGAATCCTTTACATCAGACTATCGACCCAGAAAGTGAGTTGACGATTGAGCAGAAAAACGAATTAGACCCGATGTTTAAGGCGATAATGGCGGAGTTAAATTTAGAAGCGGATAAAGGTACACCGATAAAATTTGAAGCGGGCAAGCTCAAGGATTTATTATTAAATCCGATACAACAAAGAAGGTTGATGGGTATTATTGCTAAACATGATAGCGAGTGGAAGAAGACGAAGTCTATCGATTTTAAACAAGTGTGTGATGTTTATCGGGATAACGGGAAGAACGACGTAGCTTCCGGAATAGAAAAACGGGTAGAAGATTTGTCTATCAAATTAGAGGCGGACGGATTTAATAGCGACAAGCAGGCGTATTATATGCATCCGTTGGGGGTGATTGGGTGGTTGATGCCTTATTCAACGTGTTTTTGTCATCGGGATTTTACGGTTGAGGAAGTAAAGAATATTGTATCTTCTTTAAGAGGTTCTAAACCATATAAATTATTTACTCATAAAAAATGTCCTTTAGAGGATAAAGAAAAAAGTTATGAAAAATTAACTGAACTATTAAATAATACATTTAAGAAATATGAAATTAATACATGTATTAGAAAGATTCATTTTTTAACTCAAGTTTATCTTGAATCAGCCCATTTAACAACGACAGTTGAGTTTGCTAGTGGCGCAGACTATGATCTTGGTAAACATCCTAGTGCAATAAAAAATCAAAATATTGAAGTAGGAGATGGTCCACGATATAAAGGTAGAGGATTAATGCAATTAACTTGGAGAAAAAATTATCTTAGCTATTTTAAATATACTAGATTAGATCCTGAATATTATGAAACTGTAATATCTCCAATAACTAAACTTGAAGATATGGCTAATCGAAAAAACAGTTTTCATTCTCTAATTGGCGAAAAACTATTTTTAGCTGTAGATTCAGCCGGTTGGTATTGGAGATATGGGAGTGTTTGGGGGGACTTGAATATTTTAGCAGATAACGATGATATATACGCGATAAATATAGGTGTGAATGGAGGTTTCAATGATTTTGAAACCCGAATTAATTGGGCTAAAAAAATTATTAAAAATAATAATATAAAAAATTGTCCAAATCTAAATTTATTAAAAGAACTTGGTAAATATAATTTTTCAACTAGTAGCGTGAGGAATAAAGGCTATGGTAAGAAATATAAAGCAAAATTTGAAAGCTATGATGATTAGACGAATAATATGTTTTTTTCTATGCATTCTTTTTTCTTATAATCTTTATGCAGTGTCAACTATGTCTGGTATTACAAATACAGGAGATGTAAATAATGATGGTGTTAAAGATTCTATTGAGTGTAGTAATAGTACTTTTAATGAAGATTATCAATGTATAATCTATATTTCAGGAAAAGAGGAAGAAAAAATAAAAAACATTGTTCAAGTTAAAGATAATAACGAACGCAGTTATTTTTCTATGAATTTTACAAATAAGAATGAACTAAGAGTTGAATGTAGTCCTAGAGGTATTTATAACGGATACTATTATAA
>NZ_MLHS01000082.1 GCF_001999335.1 Rodentibacter sp. Ppn85
ATATAAAACTATAAGCATCTGACATTGCCCTGCTTGGTTTGGCTATTTCTAATTCTAATAACTCCCCATCAACCCTTAAATCTCTTTCACCTTCAAAAATATAATCACTATTAGATTCTATTTTAGGAAAGATATACCTTGACTCCTTAATAAATTGATAGCCATCAAACAATTTAACAATAGAATTTGATTTATTATCTAATTGACAGTCTTTAGATAATAAAAAAATCTTAATAAAGAATCTATTTCCATAGGAAATGTCCTTAAATAAACAATAATTTGAACCATATGAAATTGATGAAAAAAACAATGCTAATGAAAATAGAATTATAAAATTTACTCTTCGCATTTCCATACCCTCTTTGTTATAGAAAAGTTATGACGTCTTTCTGACTTAGAATCAGTATATGAATTAACTATATTTGTAATATTATTTACATCATTATCAGAACAGCCATTATTTGCTATAGAGTTTAGTCCATGAGAAGTCCAATAGCCCATACTTGATAACATTGCACCTTTTACTGTTAGAATTGAATCTGGCTCATTTATAATATTAATTCCTGAATCACTAGCATATTTATCAATTTCTTTTTGTGCTTCTTTATAATTTCCTTTTCCTGTCAATTGAATAAACCCTTTTCCTCTAAAATTCCACCCATCATTTGAATTAACATCCCCATTACCATTCCTATTGGAATAAGCTAAATTAGCTATTGCTATTTGATTTGCAGGATGATATTTATTTCTCCCATATCTATCAGCTTCTGCTGGATTCCTTATAAAATTTCTTCTTTTATTTTTAGATCAGCTGATGGGAATAATATATTTAGTTGCTCTAAAGTAATATAACTACCTTCTTTATTTATGCTCAACCACCCAATCACCCCCAACGGATGCATATAATACGCCTTCCGCTCACTATCAAATCCCGCCGCCTTCAAATCAATCACCAAATCATTTACCCGTTTTTGAATTCTATCCGCTGCATCGTTGTCATTCAATTTTCGTGCCAACGCAATAAGCTCATTAAATTTGGTTGATTGGCTCCTTGCCCATTCGCTTTTATGCTGAACGATAATTCCCGTTAAACGTCGTTCTTCCGCAGGATTGAGCAGCAAACCTTTAGTTTTCCCGCCTCAAACCGACT
>NZ_MLHS01000083.1 GCF_001999335.1 Rodentibacter sp. Ppn85
ACACTTTGGCTAATTCCCGCCCGGCCTCATTGGCATAAAGCTCCGCACGGAAAAACTCCAGGCTGGCTTTCACACTCCCGGACCAAGTGACGCCAATAATACGACTATATTTCTCCCAATCATCAAATTTATCCAATTTATCTTTTCCCGAGGCGGCAAGATTTAAATAATACTCAACATGAGGAAACCAGCTTAATGCTTCTTCGCCATTAAACTGTTTATCGTATCTTTTGTAAGTGTCTTCATTTAACTTTCGCCCTTTTGCTTGAATCATTGCGAGTAAGTCATCACGCCCGTAATGTAACCACGGCTGCTGTAATTCATCGCTTCGGATATTGATATTAGGCGGACGGGCGGTATCTTTAGACACGGAATTTATATTAACGGCTTCTTCATAAAGAGGGTAGCGTCCCGCCCGACCTAATGGCACGTTATAACCATGAATAAAAAGGGTCGCGACATTCCCGTCTAAATGAATTTGGTGTTTAAGCTACCGTGCTGTCTTCTTCCGCTTAACTTAAAACAAGTGCGGTCAAAAACGCCCTCATTTTCAACCGCACTTTTTAGTTTTAATTAATCCGCCACCCAAATTTTTTCCAGCTCTTTTGTTGCAGGGTGATATTTATAGACATTAATCCCGCCTCGCCCGTATTGCCCCGTAACGAGAATATTGGCTTTATAAGCGGAGGCAATGCTCAAATTTCCTTGTGATACTCGGGGATCTTGTCCGATCTCCACATAGGCTTGAATCCATGGATCACCGGTAGAGTAAATCGGCGCTAATTCACTATAATCACGAACAAACAAAATAAAATCTTTTTCTGATAAAAATGCAATGGTATTGGCATCTATAAAATAAGATATACTTTTATCTTTAAATTTATTAGGAACAGGTAATAATTTGCTGGTATCACGTGTTTTCGTTTTTTTATCAAAAATGCCATCTATATCAGCTAATCTAAACCTTTTATTTGGATTAATAACAGACCACATATAACGTCTTGCATTATCACTGACGGCAACCACCCATTTCCCATCTGGGCTAATTCTTCCTGATGTCCGATTTGAATTACCGTATAATCTTGCAAGGGGTTTTAACGTCTTTTTGTCCCATAACGTCACACCTTGATAGCTGTCTTTTTTATATTTATCAGGGTTGACCGGATTGGTGGTTAATTTGGTTTCAGCCGCTTCACCGTTACGTCCCTCCCACCCATCTCCAACCGATAAGAATTTGTCTCCGACAATCGAAAAGGTATAAGTCTGACTAGGGCCAATTGGGGCATCGGTATAAATAGGCACTAAACCTTTACCATGTCCTTTATAAAATTTTCCCCATTCATCTGCAGACAAATAAAACGATTTATCCGCTGATATAATTTGTCCTCTTGTTTTAAAATGTGGGAATTGAGAAATTTCTTTTCCTTCGACGTTTTGGATATGTACCACATTATTGCCATCCTGCCACATAAACTCGTGGCTATCAGGAATAAAGTAGGCACTATAAGAAAACGCATTCTTTGCTAAGAGTTTTTTCTCTTTCTTTTGAATATCCCATAGAAAAAGTTTTCCACCTCGATGTGCGCTAATCACATAGCGCCCGTCACTTGAAACCCCAAGCGAATGTACGGGTGGTTGTTGATTGGCACAGGCGGAAAGTAGGCTTAATAAGAAAAAACTCAGGCATAATTTAATTAATCTTTTCATCTTATATTCTCCTAATAGCGTCCAAATTTTGAGTTTTTCTTTATTTTATTAATGATGTACTTTTTATAACTTTCAGAGTAAATCAATGGAAAGACTTTATTTCTATCTAGCATCCCCACCCATTCATATTCCCATTCCCGCATAGCGGAGTGAGTAATAAAATATGGGCGTTGTTTATCCGGATTTTTTGTATCCCCATCTATAAACTCTGACTCTTCGACTGTTTGAGGGATAAATTGTACTTTTTCCGAATCTCTTATATCTTTAATAAAACTATCAACGTATAGATCTTTATCTTTTTTATTCAGATCTCCTTTCGTATTTTGCCCTTTCACCGAATACAAATCCCCCCTTGCTCCCAACGGCGGGCGGATATCCATATTAATTTGTTGCCAATCATGCACAACGATATAAGACAAAATCTCAATAATATGCTCTAACACTGCCTTTTGAATCGGGTCGTCTTTTTTAAACCGTCTAAAACAGCTCCAAGGGCGTAAATAATAAATCTCATCGGAAATCCCACCGTGTTTGGACAGTTTTTCCGCTTCCGTTTCAACGGCTTGACGAATGCGTGTTTGGTTTAATGCGTTTCGTTGAATATTGTCACAGATAAATTCCCGTTGGCGGCTATCGGTCACATCCCGACACCCGTATTTATCCTTCAACTTTTCAATACGAATATATTCATCGGAAATTTCCCTTGTCAATCCTTGTTCATAGGCATCGGCGGGTTTGGTATTGGGTTTATTAATGCCGAATGTCGCACTATTGTCAAACATCGTAATCGTAAACTTAGCCTGATTGGCATTTACATAATAATCGCCCAACG
>NZ_MLHS01000084.1 GCF_001999335.1 Rodentibacter sp. Ppn85
GGGATGTGACCGATAGCCGCCAACGGGAATTTATCTGTGACAATATTCAACGAAACGCATTAAACCAAACACGCATTCGTCAAGCCGTCGAGGCGGAAGCGGAAAAACTGTCAAAACACGGCGGGATTTCCGATGAGATTTATTATTTACGCCCTTGGAGCTGTTTTAGACGGTTTAAAAAAGACGACCCAATTCAAAAGGCAGTACTAGAGCATATTATTGAGATTTTGTCTTATATCGTTGTACATGATTGGCAGCAAATTAATATGGATATTCGACCGCCGTTAGGAGCAAGGGGGGATTTGTATTCGGTGAAAGGTCAAAATGCAAGTGGTAAATTGTTAAATAAAAAGGAGAAAGAAATTTATTATGATGAATTTATTAAATATATATCAGATATAAAAAACCCTAATAAAAAGATTACATTCTTCCCACAAATTATTGATGATCCCCAAAATAAGAATAAAAAAATACCCTATTTTATTACTCATTCCGCTATGCGTGAATGGGAATATGAATGGGAGGGAATGAGTGAAAAAAATAAGGTATTTCCTTTAATCTATGAGAAAAGTTATAAGGTATGGATTATTGATAGAATTAAGAAAAACTCAAAGTTTGGGCGTTATTAGGAGGATTATATGAAATTGCCGAATTTATTCATTTTAATTATTTTATCTTTCTTTACTATTGGCTGTAATTCAATGTCGGGTGTCGTATCACTGGGTGTTTCTAGTGATGGCAAATACGCGATTAGTGCACATGGAAAAGATGAGTTAGTGTTATGGGATTTAACTAAGAAAGAAAAGAAACTTCTTGCCAAAAATGCCAATCCGTACAGTGCGTATTTTATTCCCGATAGCCATGAATTTATGTGGCAAGATAATAATAATGTTGTACATATTCAAAATGTTGAGGGCAAAGAAATTTTACAATTTCCACATTTTAAAACAGAGGGACAGATTATTTCAGCGGATAAATCCTTTTACTTGTCCGCAGATGAGTGGGGGAAATTTTATAAAGGATATGGCAAGGATTTAGTGCCCATTTACACCGACGCACCGATCTCTCCTAGTCAGACCTATACCTTTTCGATTGTCGGAGATAAATTCTTATCGGTTGGAGATGGATGGGATGGTCGTAATGGTGAAGTGGCTGAAACCAAATTAACCGCCAATCCAGTCAACCCTGATAAATATAAAAAAGACAGCTATTCAGGTGTCACTTTATGGAATAAAACAACATTAAAACCTATCGCAAAATTATATGGAAATACTGGACGAACAACAGGAAAACTTAGTCCTGATGGGAAATGGATTGTGACAGGAAGTACCCATAGAGGTAATTTTATGTGGTCTTTAGGTGATTTTAAGAGAAAATTTATTAAT
>NZ_MLHS01000085.1 GCF_001999335.1 Rodentibacter sp. Ppn85
TGATGTTCCCTAAACAATTTAGCTGATTATCCGTTGTAAAACCCGGCGAAAAACAACCGCACTTTGGTTCTTTTGCAATATTATGCAGCAGTGGCAAAACTGATATTTTAGACACACTCCGCATGCATCAAATATCAATAATTTCAATTACTTACCTTACAGCGCGCACGCAGTACCGCCCTACATTTTGTATCAATTTTTATTTTGTGCGTTTACTACATCATGCCGAAAAAATTTGTAAGAAAGGCACCTATTCCGCCGTCTAGAACAATATCGCTTGAATATTGAAGGAGGCATCTACGATGAAATTTTCAAAAATCTTTCTACTTTTCACCACACTTTATGCTACAAGCACATGGACTTGGGCAGTAGAAAAAACCATACCAATGAAAAACACGGAGCAAAAAACTATGATTAACCATCAACAAAATATACGTGAAATTTATTTAGCCGGCGGTTGTTTTTGGGGTGTGGAGGCATATATGGAGCGCATTTATGGCGTGAAAGAGGCGGTTTCAGGTTACGCCAACGGTAACACGGATAAAACCAGCTATGCGCTTTTAGCCGTTACTGATCACGCTGAAGCCGTAAAAGTCACTTACGATGCAAACCAAATCTCACTTGATAAATTGTTGCAGTATTACTTCAAAGTGATCGATCCAACGAGTGTGAATAAGCAAGGCAATGATAGGGGCCGTCAATACCGCACCGGGATTTATTATCAAGATGCCGCAGATAAAACAGTGATCGACCATGCAATTGCCACGCTTCAAACGAAGTACAAAAATAAAATTCAAATTGAGGTAGAACCGCTGAAAAACTATACGGAAGCGGAAGAATATCACCAGGATTATTTGAAAAAAAATCCGAATGGTTATTGCCATATCGACATTACGCAGGCGGACGAACCGATAATTAACGAGAAAGATTACCCAAAACCAAGCGATGAAACACTCAAAGCAAAATTAACCCCGTTGCAATATTCGGTGACACAGAATAAGCATACGGAGCGTTCTTTCAGTAATGAATATTGGGATAATTTCCAACCGGGTATTTATGTTGATGTCACCACCGGCGAACCGCTGTTTTCATCCAATGATAAATTTGAATCGGGTTGTGGCTGGCCGAGTTTCACCCATCCTATTGCCAAAGAGGTGGTTCATTATCAAACCGACAATAGCTTTAATATGCAACGTACCGAAGTGTTAAGTCGTAGTGGTAACGCTCATTTAGGACACGTTTTTGATGACGGTCCAAAAGATAAAGGCGGTTTACGTTATTGCATCAACAGTGCCTCGATCAAATTTATTCCTTTGGCAGAAATGGAAAAAGCCGGATACGGTTATTTAGTGAAAACGATTAAAAAATAATGTTAATAGGTTGTGTGAACGCCGTTCACACAACTGGCAAAATATCAGGAAATTAAACTATGTTAGACCAACAACTTCTTATCGGTACAGTATTTTTAGCGGGCATTGCCTCTTTTCTTTCCCCCTGTATTTTTCCGATCATTCCCGTTTATTTTGGCATTCTCAGTAAGGGCGGGAAAAAAGTCCTTAATACCCTTTTATTTATCTTAGGGCTTTCGCTTACCTTTGTGAGCCTTGGCTTTAGCTTTGGTTTTTTAGGGAATATTTTATTCAGTCATACCACTCGAGTGATTGCCGGTGTCATTGTGATTATTCTTGGTATCCACCAACTTGGGATAGCCAAAATCGACTTACTTGAACGGACTAAATTAGTGGCGATCAAAACATCGGGAAAATCGACCGCACTTGAGGCATTCGTACTCGGCTTAACCTTTAGTCTTGGCTGGACGCCCTGCATTGGCCCAATTCTCGCTTCGGTTCTTGCGCTTTCCGGTGATGAAGGTTCTGCCGTTTACGGTGCGGCTATGATGTTTGTTTATGTGCTTGGCTTGGCAACGCCTTTTATGCTGTTTTCATTCTTCTCCGATAGTTTGCTTAAGCGAACTAAAAGCTTAAATAAACACTTAGACAAATTCAAAATCGGCGGTGGAATTTTGATTATTGTGATGGGATTTTTATTAATCACCAATAACTTAGCCTAGCCGAGTTCTCGCTACGCGAGTTCATAAACCGAGCCACATAACGGAATCAATACGGCTTGAATTGAATAAAACCATACTGCTTGTATGACTGAACAAAAAGGAAAAAACAAATGAAAAAATTACTTTCAATCTTATTAATGGTATTCAGCCTTCAGGCTTTCGCCAAAACCAATTTGGCAGACGTACCACTCAAGGATTTAAATAATCAACCTGTTACGCTTGAGCAATACAAAGGAAAACCGGTGTATGTGAAAATGTGGGCATCATGGTGCCCTATTTGCCTAGCCGGTTTGGCGGAAATTGACGATTTAAGTGCCGGGCAACATCAAAATTTTGAAATTATTACTCTTGTTTCCCCCTCTCATAAAGGAGAGAAGGCAACGGCAGATTTCATTGAATGGTACAAAGGTTTAGAATACAAAAACATTACGGTATTACTTGATGAAAAAGGGGAAATCATTGACCGAGCCCGTGCGCGCGGTTACCCTTTTAATGTATTTTTAGACAGTGATTTAAATATCAAAAAAACCGTACCCGGGCATTTAAATACAGAGAAAATCCGCCAATTTGCCGAACAATAGTATAGGATAAGTGCGGTTAAAATGCTTAAACTTTAAGTCTTTCCTATAATGTGACAAATACCTGTTTCCGAGTTCATATAACCGACACAGGTATTTTTATTTGTAGTAAAAGCACATCGGGGTGGAGAATTATCGATCAATCCGTAACAAATTTTTCAGCATTAATGGAAAATACCCGATAACCGCCAAAGATTGGAAAGATAATAGGTTGAATATCTCTACTTTTTTAATTATCCTGTGGGGGTTCATTCACTGGTATGAAACGAAGAAACTTTTCATTTCTTACCTGATTTTTTGAAAGG
This sequence comes from Rodentibacter sp. Ppn85, assembly GCF_001999335.1. Taxonomy (GTDB): domain Bacteria; phylum Pseudomonadota; class Gammaproteobacteria; order Enterobacterales; family Pasteurellaceae; genus Rodentibacter. The sequence goes on from NZ_MLHS01000085.1 coordinate 2,955, forward strand.
AATAACAATGCCTAAGCAAATTTCCGAAAAGGAATTAAATACTATTCGGCAACAGATGTTAAAATTTGCCGAATTACAATTACACAACCATGAGCTTGCAGAAGATCTTGTGCAAGAATCCTTTTTAAGTGCGTTTAAAAATATCGATCATTTTAAACGTGAGGCGGCATTTAAAACCTGGATATTTGCCATTTTAAAAAATAAAATTATTGATTATTTACGTCAAAAAGGACGTATTGTTTTGGAAAGTGAAATAGCAGATGAGGATTCACCAAATATGTTTTTTGATGAAGTCGATCATTGGAATTTAGCCTATGCACCGAGTAATTTAAAAGAGTATGAGGAAAAGATTTATGCTGAAGAATTTTGGCTGATTTTTGAAGCCTGCCTGACTTGTCTGCCTGCGCGGCAAGCCCGAGTTTTTATGATGCGTGAAGTTTTAGAATTATCATCAGATGAAATTTGCCAAGAAGCCCGATTAAGTAAATCTAATTTACACACCATACTTTATCGTGCACGCTTACAACTGCAACATTGTCTTTCTCGAAAATTATAAGGAGCCTCTATGCGTTGCCGTCAAGCTACAAGAATAATTTCAGATTCCCATGAACGTTCGTTAACTCTACAAGAGAAGGGGGGGTTACGTCTTCATTTGGCAATTTGCTCTCATTGCCGTAATTTTAAACAAAATTGTGACGAGTTGAGCCAATTAATGAAGGCATTTGCGAACAATTCAAGAAAATAAAAAAGCGGAAGTTTTAAACTTCCGCACAAATGTTACTTTGTCAATTCCGTTATCAAAGAAATGACTGTCTGAATGTCTGCGTTAGACAATTTGCCTTCTTTTACAAATTTTACTTTGCCCTTTTTATCCAACACAATAATGGCGCTTTCCTTAGCATTCAAATGCCATGCGTTTTTCACCGCACTTTTATCATCCAGTACCACTTGGCTATGCGGATTTTCTATTTTGCCCTTTTCCGCACTACTTTTCACAAACATTCCGGTGCCGACAATGGCATCGTCCGCATTGATAATCGTCGTGGTTTGATAGTTAGCGGGAGAGAAATGCGCCGCTCTGATGGCATCAATCATTGATTGATTTTTTTCTTTCGCCGCCGTTCTTCCAGCGAGATGATGAACCACCCTTACTTTCCCCGCTAATGAGGAAGACATCCAGGTTTGGAATTTGGTCTCTTTTCCTAAAAGTAGGATCTCGCCGTATTCCGTGACTTTTACCGCCGGTAATGATTGTTCAAGTTGTAAATTATGCGCAAACGCAAGACGGCTTAGCATCAGTAAACCTAATACAAAAATTAAAATTTGTTTTTTCATTTGTTTTCCTTTAAAAATCATTTAAAAAACGACCGCCCTTTTGGAGAATGTCTTGTTTTTCCGGTCAAAAACATATAGTTTTTCTCCAAATCCTATTTATTAAGCATTTAATCTTCCTCATTTTTCGGATAAGCTACACACCATTATTGTTTTATTTTTAAAGGGACATACTATGTTAGAACAGATGGGAAAACAAGCCAAAGAAGCGGCTTTTGTGTTAGCACAACTAAGTACCTCGGAAAAAAAACATGCTTTACATATTATTGCGGAACAGTTAGAACAACAAGCGGATCATATTTTAGCAGAAAATGGAAAAGATATTGAGCTGGCAAAGCAAAACGGGCTGTCTGAAGCCTTGATTGATCGTCTTCAACTTACCCCTGAGCGCTTACAAGGTATTGCTAATGACGTACGTCACGTGATTTCGCTGGCCGATCCTGTGGGTAAAATTATTGACGGGGGAACGCTGGATAGCGGCTTAAAAATTGAACGTATCCGCACACCGATTGGGGTAATAGGCACCATTTATGAGGCGCGCCCAAATGTCACCATTGATGTAGCAAGCCTTTGTTTAAAAACCGGCAATGCAGTTATTTTACGCGGGGGAAAAGAAACCCAATTTTCTAATAATATTTTGGTGAAAGTGGTGCAAAATGCCCTTGAGCAAGCAGGATTACCAAAATTTGCCGTGCAGGCCATTACCGATCCTAATCGTGATCTCGTGATGCAATTATTAAAACTTGATCGCTATGTGGACATGATTATTCCTCGTGGCGGGGCAGGCTTACACGAACTTTGTAAACAACATGCCACCATTCCGGTGATCATAGGCGGCGTGGGCGTTTGCCATACTTTTGTGGAAGAAAGTGCGGATCAAAATCAGGCTGTTTTGGTTATCGACAATGCGAAAACCCAACGTCCAAGTACTTGTAATACCCTAGAAACCCTACTCGTGCAAGATTCTATCGCCGCCGAATTTTTACCTAAACTGGTGACGCAACTTGCCGCGAAAAACGTAAAATATCACGCAAAATCAACCGCACTTGAAATATTAAAACAAGCCGGAGCAACGGTAGATGAAATCACCGAGCAACAACTACGTGAAGAATGGGGCTCTCTTGATTTAAATGTAGTGATAGTGCGGGGTATTCAAGCTGCGATTGCCCATATTCGCGAATACGGCACGCAACATTCCGAAAGTATTTTGACCGCCTCTCAAACCCTGGCACGACAATTTGTCAGCCAAGTGGATGCCGCAGCGGTTTATGTGAATGCGAGTACCCGCTTTACTGACGGCGGACAATTTGGCTTAGGGGCGGAAGTCGCTGTCAGTACCCAAAAGCTCCACGCACGCGGTCCAATGGGATTAGAAGCGCTTACGACCTATAAATGGGTCTGTGAAGGAAACTACACCACAAGAAAATAATCTTTATTTCAACCGCACTTATCAGCAATAAAGTGCGGTTATTTTTAGGAGAATTTTATGAAAAAACTGATTGCATTACTCATTATTATCGCCGCTTTGGGCGGCTTGGCTTTTGTGCAAACATCAGCAACGGCTGATAATGCCGATGACGGTAAACGAAATTTTGTGGTTTCGATTATCGCGAAATATTTCCCGTTTGAAGCGGAAGAGCTAACGGCATGGTACGATAAAAATATCGTTTATGCGGATAATCCGACAGATAATAGCGTGACGTTTAAATTAGATAAAAAAGAGATTACTCTTGCTGCTCATAAAACACAAAAACTCATCTTAGAACCGGGACAACATCGTTTAGAATTGTCTGACGGAAAGGTGGTTGAACTGACACAGAAAGAAGGAACAAACCGTTCTATTTTGAACCCGACAGCTTCGCCTTATTTCTTTTGGAAAACAGTTTACGGCTCGGTCAATCTGCCTATTGAATATAAAATGATCACAATAGACGGAAAATCCTATGAAGGGCCTATCGAGATCAGCAATGAATATTTGATTACACGTATAGGCAATCAACCTTGGCGGTTTGGTTTGGACGAGCCGATCCCTGATACAGTTGCCGTAAACAATGATCGTAATAATTACACCTTAATTTTTAGCAAAGCCTATCGCTTGCCGGATTTTATTAAAGCCTACCCCATGTTATCCGCACAATAAACAAAAGTGCGGTCAGAAAAAATTTCATTTTCCAATCGCACTTTAGTAAAAATCCACCTTCATAGAAGGTGGCTTTAATTTGCGCCCCATAGGGGCATTTTTAAATTTCGATTCTGAGAATCCAAATTTTATTCCGTTGAAAGACTTAATTGCTTGTCTTCAAACTCATGTTTCTCTTGATACTTCACATATCTTCGTATCATTTCTGCATTGACACCTACGGTGTCAACACAGTAACCTCTTGCCCAAAAGTGATTGCCCCATAATTTATGCTTCCTTAAATACGGAAACTTATTGAACAATCTTATCGCTGTCCTACCTTTTAAATGTCCCATTACTTCTGATACTGATATCTTCGGCGGAATATTAACCAACAAATGGATATGCTCTATTTGAACGTTTAATTCTACTATTTCTATTTTAAGCTGCTCACATAATATTCTTAGATGAACATAAACTACCCTACCTACTTTATCTTTTAATATTCTAAAACGACATTTCGGCGTCCAAACTAAATGATATTGACAATGCCAAATCACATGCGATGATTTCTTAAATCGACTCATATTTTTT
>NZ_MLHS01000086.1 GCF_001999335.1 Rodentibacter sp. Ppn85
CCATCATCCACGTCGGCAACGAGCTCAACATCGACATCGCCCAAAACGGCAGCTGGCAGGCGGGGGACCTGTTTGAACAAATCTGCGACCAATTTGACTTAGAGGGTTATGAAACGGTGGAAATCAGCGGTCCGGGCGGTTCAATTATCATCAACCGGGAAGGAATCGAGTTGGTGGGGAATGTGTATATTGAAGGGGAGTTGATTGAGGAAAGCGGGGAAGCCGACGCGGTAAATCCGTTTGAAACCACAATTAATAATACGATAACACCAGATACTTACTATTCAACGCGTTTGGATGTCTATGATATTTATGGACGTTGTAGTCAAAAGAAAGTGCCTTATACGATATTGGATGGTCAGGGGAACATCGTGACAGATGGGATATTAGATGAAGATGGTCGAACAATCCGCATCTATCGAGAGGTTGAAGAGCAGCTAACCATACTTGTTGGTCAAGCGAGAATTGAAAGTTAATTTGTGTATCATGAAAAAGAATAAGAGAGAAAGATATGAGCAAACAAGAATTATATAGTATTGAGTTTTTAGATAATGAAAGAAAACCAATAGTATATTGCCATTTTGAGCTCTATATTAATGGTGGTTTAGTTACAAGTTTACCGCCAAGAGCGGATAACAACGGAAAAGTGTGGTTCAATAAAGAACTGGTCAAATCAACGACAATGGTACATAAAGTGTTAGAGCTTGTCTTTTGGAGTGAAAAATTTCCTAGAACTCAGCATTCTACAACAGATACATTTGTTTGGCCGGAAGGAAAAACATCAATCAAAGCATTGATGCCGGATACGTATACCATTAAGACTAGGGCGCTTGCTAATGAAAATAATGAAGAGCAAGACTATGCGCGAGCTTATTACCTTGTAAGAAAAGGCGATACTTGGGATAGCCTTGAGGTTAAATTAGGGGGCGATGCGGCTGAAGCATTAATATTTTATAACCGAACGATATATAGTGGCAGCTTGGTTGAAGGGACAAAGTTATATTATCCTTTGGGATTTAGAACGAGAAATGTATTTTCTCAACAAGTACTTAAAAAAAAGAAAGAATCTGAAAAATCTGAGAAAAAAACTGAACAAAAACAAGCTTCTTCAGAAAAAGAAAATAGTCAGGATAATAAAAAGAATAGTACGATAGAGCAACGAAGTGTGGCTAATGGGAAGCCTGTAGATGTTACTCTACCTAAAGAGGGTGGGTGTTTTTGCTATAGAGATATTACTCCGGATGAATTTCATCAAATTATCAAAAATAAACAAGCTATGGATTTCTTAGAGTATTTAAATGAGTATTTCAAAAAATATGATATTAATACGTGTATAGGGAAAGCTTTTTTTATTGCAAATTCACTACATGAGTCAGGGGAGTATAAATTTTTAGAGGAAATTCTAGGAAAGGGAATTCAAGAAAAAGATGTATATGATGGATATAAGGGGAGAGGGGTAATGCAATTGACCTGGGCAGATAATTACAGAGGATATGGAGAAAGTGTTGGGGAAAATTTTTTAGGTGACAATAAAGTTAGAATAGGAAAAGAGAAAAAACATGCTGTTGGATCAGGGATGTGGTTTTGGAAAAAAAGAGAGCTTGATAAATATGCAATTAATAATGACCTAATTACTATTAGTGCTTCAATTAATGGCGGGTATAACCATTTTGATGAGAGAGCAAGATATTATAAATTATCAATTAATGCCTTAAATGTTAGGTTTTGTAAAAATCTATCAAGAGAGGTGATATCAATGCTAGATAATTACACTCCTTTTGAAGATAGTGCTGTTTATCATGATTCAAAATTTATTGCTGAATGCTTTGGATGGGGACTTTGGAATGATCCAGGTCTATCTAAAAAAGGGAAATCTAAGAGTTCAAATGAGGCTAAAAAAGGCTATGAGCGCTTCTTGGAAATGGCAAAAAATAAAGCATATCCATTTGGTTATAATAAAAAGAAAAATAAAGAAAAAACTAGATATGGATATACAGGAACTAGAGC
>NZ_MLHS01000087.1 GCF_001999335.1 Rodentibacter sp. Ppn85
ATCGAGTTGGTGGGGAATGTGTATATTGAGGGGGAGTTGGTTAAAGAAGACGGCTCTCCTGAAATGGTAACCAGTTTTAAAACCGCTGTTAACAATGGGCTTCCTTTTGTGCAAGATTGTCAGCTGGAGAATAACCAATGATTGAGTTATTACTAAAAGAGCAACAAGAACAAGTTATCAATGGCTTTATCCTGTTGATTAATTCCTATTTGGAAAAACAAAAACATATTTATGTCATTTTAGAGCCGATGGAAGATGACGAGGTAAACCATATATTTTTGAAAACAGGAATGAGTTATACAGAACCTGTCTCACTCTTTGATAACCGCTTGGAAGATGTTGGACCACGCATTAGCGAGTTTGGGAAAAATAAGGATTTTGACCGTTGGATTATCGAAAAAGCCTTATTTCATCGTTGGACCGCGTTATTTATCAGCGACGTCGATTTAACGACATTCACCGAACACATCAGCTATTTATGTAATGCAGTAACATTTGAACATAAACCGGTTATTTTCCGTATGTATCCGCCGGCAATTTTGAATGAATGGCTAACGGCATTGCAAAAAGAAAATCAGGCTTATCGCGCCTTGGGTATCTGTTCCGATATTTTGTATGTCATGGATTTTCCCGAGCAGGTTGCACATTACCATTTTGAGCATAATTTGGTGACACGACAAGAACTGGATTTGCTTAATCATCAAACACAGGAAATTGCTGTGCCGGTGGAGTTTGACTTGATAGACATTCCGACAGATGAAAAATGGTGGCTGACGGAAAATCAGGTAAATAGCTTAAGCTATGCGAGGGCTTATCATTTAATACATGAATTGCGTAAAAATCTACTGTCGATCCCATCCATTCAGAAAAGTTATACTCCGCTTGAAGTTCATCGGCAGTTAATCCAACTTATCAATCTTTGTTTTCAATATCATATCATTGATATTTTTTTCGTATCGGAATTGGCAAAACTGTATTTTGCAAATAAAGAGTGTTGGATCGCTCAAAAGGAGGAATGTATAAAAATCTTCCAATCTACACAACCCGAAGCGGATAAACTGGAAAATATCGCCATACTTTTACAAGGTAATCAGGAACAATGAATGAAATAAGACTGATGAAACGTAAAAATTCATACTGGCTATTGATCTTATTAGGAGTAATGACGTGTTCTGTCGCTGAAAATATTATTCAATCGGAAGAACCGAATTACAGCGAAACACAATGGCGAACCTTTTATGGTGAAAAACCGGTGGATTATCGCCCTGAATTTTGGGTCACTTATTACGGTTCCGGAGAGAATGAAGATTGTTATAAACCCAATGTAGTTTCTGTAGTAGATGGAAAATCAAGAATAAGAAAAGAAATTTATAAGGAATTTATTGCGGAGGAAACGAATAATGGGAAAAGTTATGTAATACGCTACCCAAATAGATTTAAGCTTGGAAATTGTATGTATTCTAGTGGTGGTGGGCAACTTTATATTGAGGAAAAGAGTGATGACCCAAGATTAAATCAGGATCCTTATA
>NZ_MLHS01000088.1 GCF_001999335.1 Rodentibacter sp. Ppn85
ATGCCAAAATTGAACGAGGAGAAACCCGTGTAAATTTTGGGAGACTAGAACAAATTCTCGGTATATTTAATATTGATATTTATGAATTATTAAATTATGGTGAAAATGATAAAGTTTACATTAGTGCCGGCGATAATAATAGCAATACTAATTCAAATATATTTTTAGGCAGAAATGACGATACGGAAAAATTACTCTTGATGCTTTCTCATAAAGACGAAGTCATTAAATATAAAGATAATATTATTGAAGTACAACAAAGGGAAATCGCATTATTAAGAAAATTAATAGAAGACTCCAAAGAGAAAGAATAAAACTAATTTTATATATTTAAACTTTAATTGGATAGTGGCACCTGCAGATATTCTATTTTCATTTTTAATGAAATTATAGTTAGGAGCAAAAGTTCGGCACAATGTTGCAACACACAAAAGTGAATATTTCAATATAATCGTAGGGATTATTCACTGGTACTCATCATAAAATCTAATAATTTCAATGTATTATAAAAATGGTAAGGTTCTATCCCAAAACTGAATTATCGTTATAGTAAAATTGATAGTAATATTTGTGAATTTTATTCACACAAAACCGGAGAATTGTTGTTTCTATTGAACATAGTTTTCTAAAAAGTGCGGTCAAAAAATAGGGATGTTTTCATCCCTATTTTTCTTAATTTAGTAAAATTCCACGCCTTCGACGGAACGAGTAACACGCGTACCGGCTTCACCTTTAACAATACGTTCAATATCGTTTAGTGAGCCAATCACGGCTTCTTTACCGGTGGCGTTAACGAAGTTGATCACTGCCTTCACTTTTGGCCCCATCGACCCCGCCGCAAATTCTGCGGCAAGCATTTCTAAAGCTTGTGGGTTTGCTTTCGCAATTTGTTTTTGATCAGGTTTATTGAAATTCACGTAAGCCGCAGGAACATCAGTGGCGATAATAAATAAATCCGCCTCTAATTCTTGAGAAATGACGGCAGTGCATAAATCTTTATCCACCACGGCTTCAACACCTTCTAATTCCCCTTGCTCGTTATAATAGCTTGGAATCCCACCGCCACCACCGCAAATAACAATATTACGATTAGCCAATAAGGCTTTTACAGAATCAATTCCCGTAACAGCTTTTGGTAAGGGACTTGATACGGCACGACGATAATATTGCCCATCAGCCATTATTGTCCAACCTTTCTCTTCCACTAATTTTTCCGCTTCCTCTTTGGAATAAACTTGCCCGATGGGTTTACTTGGCTTTTCAAATGCCGGATCTTTCGGATCAACAATCACTTGGCTTAATACAGTAATAGTCGGAGTTTCCGGCAATAAATTGGTTAATTCTTGTTGCAACATATAACCGATCATTCCCACGGTTTGAGAAACAAGTATATCTAACGGATAAGGCTCAATTTTAGCGTCTTGCGCATAATACGCCGCATGCTGTAATGCCAACAGTCCGACCTGTGGCCCATTGCCATGAGAAATCACCAATTCATTTTCTTGTTTAATTTTTGCCAATTGTTCTGCCGCAATACGAATATTCGTAGACTGATTTTGAGCCGTCATCGGCTCCCCTCTTTTTAATAAGGCGTTTCCACCCAATGCAACCATAATTCTCATTTTACTTTCCTTATTAATTGATAAAAAAATAGCATCGTTAATTTAATATTTACGATGCTATTTATAACTTACTATGCCAAGCTTGCCACCATCACGGCTTTAATCGTATGCATTCGATTTTCAGCTTGCTCAAATGCTACATTTGCCGGTGACTCAAATACCTCTTCCGTCACCTCTATACCATTTGCCAGCTGAGGGTATTTTTCTGCAATTTCTTTTCCCATTTTAGTTTCGCTATTGTGGAATGCCGGTAAACAGTGCATAAATTTGACTTTCGGATTGCCGGTACGTTTCATTAATTCAGGTGTGACTTGATAAGGCATTAACATATCAATACGTTCAGCCCATGTTTCGAGAGGTTCTCCCATTGAAACCCATACGTCCGTATGCACAAAATCAACGTCTTTAACCGCCGTATCAATATCTTCGGTAACGGTAATTCTTGCGCCGGATTGCTCTGCAAACTCTTGACACATTTTCACTAACGACTCTTCCGGTAATAAAGCTTTAGGTGCACAAATACGTACGTCCATACCTAATTTTGCACCAATTAACAATAAGGAGTTCCCCATATTATTACGAGCATCGCCAATATACACGTAGCTAATTTGGCTCAATGGCTTCTCACAATTTTCAATCATTGTTAAAACATCGGCAAACATTTGGGTCGGATGAAATTCATCGGTTAAACCGTTAAATACCGGCACACCCGAATATTGCGCAAGTTCATTTACAACTGATTGTTTAAACCCGCGATATTCAATGGCATCATACATTCTGCCTAATACGCGCGCGGTGTCTTTCATTGATTCTTTATGCCCAATTTGTGAAGAGTTCGGATCAATATAAGTCACGTGTGCGCCTTGATCATAAGCTGCCACTTCAAAAGCACATCGCGTACGAGTTGACGTTTTCTCAAAAATAAGGGCAATATTTTTCCCGGTTAAACGAGGTTGCTCAGTTCCCGCATATTTTGCTCTTTTTAAATCTTTCGCTAAATCCAATAAGAATCGAATTTCACGCTCAGTATGATTCACTAAACTCAGTAAATGTCTGTTTTTAAGATTAAACGCCATAGTTGCTTCCTTTTTCTCGTATGTTGACAAAAAATCGGCGAATTTTAGCAAAGCAAACGTTTGCGTTCAAGAAAAAAGTGAAAAAGAGGAGAACAGTAAAAAAGTGCGGTAAAAAAATAGGGATGCTTTCGCATCCCATGATAGTTATTAGGTACAAACAATTTTTACCGCCAACCCGCCTTGTGAAGTCTCACGATATTTTGCATTCATATCTTTGCCTGTTTCGTACATGGTTTCAATCACTTTATCAAGCGTAACCCGTGGATCAGTAGTACGACGCAATGCCATACGAGCCGCATTAATCGCTTTCACTGAAGCAATAGCATTACGTTCGATACAAGGTACTTGAACTTGTCCGCCGACGGGATCGCAAGTTAAACCAAGGTTATGTTCCATTGCAATTTCTGCTGCAATACAGACTTGCATTGGATTAGCCCCGAGAATCTCAGCCAAACCGGCTGCCGCCATGGAACAAGCCACGCCGACTTCCCCTTGACATCCTACTTCAGCACCGGAAATCGAAGCATTCATTTTGTAAAGCGAGCCAATCATTCCTGCCGCTAACAAATAGCGTTCAACAATCTCCGCCGTTAAAGGTGAAACAAATTTATCATAGTAAGAAAGTACCGCTGGAATAATGCCGCAAGCTCCATTGGTTGGTGCGGTTACCACTCTTCCACCAGCCGCATTTTCTTCATTGACCGCTAAGGCAAACATATTTACCCAATCAATAACACGCATTGGATCATTTGATAAATTCGTATTCGCTTGTAACATACGATGTAACGAAGCTGCACGACGAGGAACACGTAATGGCCCCGGTAAAATACCTTCGGTATGCAAGCCGTGATCAATACAAGCCTGCATGGTTTTCCAAACATTATCTAAATGCGCACTTAGCGCGTCTTTACCATGTAACGCAATTTCATTTTCAAGCATGACCGTAGAAAGCATTAAACCTTTTTCAGTGCAGTGCTTTAAAATGTCTTCCGCATTTTTATAAGGATAAGGCACGCTGATTGCGCTTTCTTCTTCCTGACCGAAATGGGCTTCATCAACGATAAAACCACCGCCGATAGAATAATAAGTCTGACGGTAAAGTTCCTTACGGTCTGCATCTAATGCAGTGATCGTCATACCATTTTCATGTAATTTCAAAAAAGTACTGTGAAAAATGAGATTGTTATCAAAATCAAACTTCACTGTTTTTTTGCCTTGTTCGATAGATAATTCCGCAGTTTCCTTCACTTTTTCGATAAAACGCGGAATGAGATCAATATCTACATCATGCGGCAAATAACCGGCAAGCCCCATAATAATCGCAATATCCGTATTATGGCCACGCCCGGTCATGGAAAGAGAACCATAGACATCTACATGAATTTCTGTTGTATCTTCAAACTGCCCAAGCTTAATGAGATCATCAATAAATTGTTTACCCGCTTTCATCGGACCGACAGTATGGGAACTGGACGGACCAATTCCCACTTTAAACATATCAAATACGCTAATCATATACTTCTCGTCAATTAAGATAAGCTAAACTAAAATACTCTAACCTGCTTATAATAATCCATATACGACCGCAGAGATAGCTATTAATCCCATTACGGTTACAAATATATTGCTAAAGCGGCCTTGATAACGTTTCATTGCCGGTACTTTGCGAATAGCATACATTGGCATAATGAATAAAATCATTGCAATGATTGGACCGCCAAGGGATTCAATCAAACCAAGAATACTCGGATTAATAATCGCAACGCCCCACAGAGTAACTAAGAAGAAAAGTGCGGTTGCATAATTTAATTTTTTACGATTAACCGACTCGCCTTTCATTTTTAAATACAATCCCTCTAATCCCTCACGGGCTCCCATGTAATGACCAAAGAAAGAACTGGTAATCGCTAAAAATGCAACCAACGGACCAAAGTAGGAAATATAAGGATTATCGAATTTGTTCGCCAAGAAAGACAAAATACTGATATTTTGTTCTTTTGCCGCCAATAACTCTTCCGGAGTTAAAGTTAATACGCAGCTGAATACAAAGAACATAACAAAGAAAAGTAAAATCGTTGATGTACCTTTTTCAGTATGCTCAATATGACGTTCAGTAAGATCAAATTCTTTGTATTCACGATATTGCGAACAGGTGAAGGAAGAAATTGCCGGAGAATGGTTAAAAGAGAATACTAAAACCGGAATCGTTACCCACAAGGTTGTAATAAAACTGCTTGTAGTCGGAAATTCCTGTAACATAGAGCTGTTCCATTCCGGAATTAAATAAATTGATAATACAAATAAAATGAGCACTAACGGATATACAAGCCATTCCGTAATTTTTAACATCACTTTTTCATTGAAAAGCATTACTGAAATTAATACTGCAATTAAAATGAAAGAAAGTAATGCACGATTAGGCGATGCCATACCAAGTTGATTCACAATAAAGGAATCTACAGTATTAGTAATACCATTACCATAAATTAATAAAATTGGAAAAATTGCAAAAAAATAAAGTAAGGTAATTAATTTACCTGCCGTTTTACCAAAATGTTCTTCCACTACTTCAGTAATATCACTTCCCGGATTTTTGGAAGAAAGCACAAAATATGATAAACCACGGTGAGCAAAATAAGTCATCGGTCCAACTAAAATTGCCATAATGACTAGTGGCCAGAAACCTCCCATCCCAGCGTTAATCGGTAAGAATAAAACACCGGCACCCACTGCCGTACCAAATAAATTTAACATCCATGCCGCATCAAATTTATTCCATTTTGGATTTTTCATAATAAAGACCTTCAAAATTAAAAAAAGAAAAAATTAGTTTACTATTAATTATTCAAGTAACCACCTAAAAATCTGGCGCGCATGATATGCTTTAAGCAAGTGAAATTCAAAAGAATATTTTTAGAAATGTGATCTAGATAACAGTTTTTCCACGATTAAATGGGCAAAATTTGGTTTAGATTAAAGTGAGATTAAAAAGCAATCAATATCTTAACCTCACTTTTTACATAAATTAAGCGTTCTCAATAGAAAAAGAGAGCACTTCGTTAATACTGGAAACACCTAAGGCAATCATAATTAAACGATCCACTCCTAAGGCAACGCCCGATGTATTCGGGATCCCCGCTTGCAACGCACTAAGGAAACGCTCATCTATTGCCCGCTCAGGTAAACCTGCTTTTTCACGCTGGCGATTATCTTGCTCAAAACGATGCCTTTGCTCACTTGCATCCGTTAATTCATGAAAACCATTGGCTAGTTCTAATCCTTTGTAATAAAACTCAAAACGTTCCGCCACACGTTGATCTTCCGGACTTAATTGCGCAAGTGCCGCCTGTGAGGAAGGAAAATGGTAAATCGCAACCGGCGCCTCCTGCCCAATTTGAGGTTCAACCACTTCACTAAATAAAAACTGCAGTAAAGTATCGCGATCCTCGTCCTCTTCTGCCATAAAATTATGGTGATGAGCGGCCTCTACCAATTCTTTACGAGTTGCAGAAAGCGGATCAAGCCCCACATATTCTTGGAAAGCGAATTGGTAAGTCATACTTTCCGCCGGTTTACAATCAAGAATTTGTTGGAGTAAATCATCTACTTCATTAATCAAACGATACATATCAAAGTGCGGTCGATACCACTCCAACATAGTAAACTCAGGATTATGACGATTACCCGCCTCTTCATTACGAAATACTTTGCTAATTTGAAAAATAGGGCCGCTACCCGCTGCCAACAAACGTTTCATATGATATTCAGGACTGGTTGAAAGCCACAAAGTTTTTGAGAACTCGTTAATCGGTGCAATAAATTCAGTACTAAATGTATAAAGGTGAATATCCGTCACACCATATTCACTCAGAACCGGGGTTTCAACTTCAAGCAAACCTCGATCAGTAAAAAAACGACGAATTTCGGCAATAATTTTTGCTCTGGCAAGTAAATTTTTAATGGGAGCTGAAGGTTGCCACGATACAGTTTCCGAAGTAAGTGCGGTCATTTTTCCTCTATTTTTTTAGTAAAATCATCATAAACTTCAACATTGTAAACTAGGGAATTTCACAACTCAACTTTCCTATCTCATCAGTAAAAAAAGTATATCAAATAAAAAACCTTCTCATTTGATTTGCTTAAATAAATTAACTTTTTTGAGGTAGATCACAAAATTCATAATTTCTCCGAAATTCCTCTGAAAAAAAGTTATTAATTTGTAAAAAAAGTGGCACAATGCCTCCGCTCACCCTTTAGGGGATTTTATTATACTTTCTACATGATTGGAGGATGTCGTGCAAACAGTTAATGTCGATATTGCAATTGTTGGTGCCGGTGGCGGCGGTTTACGTGCAGCAATTGCAGCAGCAGAAGCAAATCCTAATTTAAAAATCGCATTGGTTTCGAAAGTTTATCCAATGCGTAGCCACACCGTTGCAGCTGAAGGCGGTGCAGCGGCGGTTATTAAAGAAGAAGATTCCTATGATAAACACTTTCACGATACCGTTGCCGGCGGCGACTGGTTGTGTGAACAAGATGTTGTAGAGTATTTTGTAGAACATTCCCCGGTAGAAATGACCCAGTTAGAACGCTGGGGCTGTCCGTGGAGTCGTAAAGCCGATGGTGATGTAAACGTACGCCGCTTCGGAGGAATGAAAATCGAGCGCACTTGGTTCGCAGCAGATAAAACCGGTTTCCACTTGTTACATACCCTGTTCCAAACTTCAACACAATTCCCTCAAATTCAACGTTTTGACGAACATTTCGTATTGGACATTTTAGTCGATGACGGTCACGCCCGCGGTATGGTCGCAATGAATATGATGGAGGGTACACTCGTTCAAATCAATGCCAATGCGGTAGTTATCGCAACCGGCGGTGGTTGTCGAGCATTTAAATTCAATACTAATGGAGGTATTGTAACCGGAGACGGTTTATCCATGGCATATCGTCACGGTGTGCCATTGCGTGATATGGAATTTGTACAATATCACCCAACGGGCTTACCAAACACCGGTATTTTAATGACTGAAGGTTGCCGTGGTGAAGGCGGTATCTTGGTCAATAAAGATGGCTATCGTTATTTACAGGATTATGGTCTGGGACCGGAAACTCCAATTGGTAAACCTGAAAATAAATATATGGAATTAGGTCCACGTGATAAAGTTTCTCAAGCTTTCTGGCAAGAATGGAAAAAAGGAAATACCTTAAAAACCGCTAAAGGGGTAGACGTTGTACATCTAGATTTACGTCACCTCGGTGAAAAATACTTGCACGAACGGCTCCCATTCATTTGTGAGTTATCAAGTGCATACGAAGGAGTAAATCCAGTTAACGAACCAATTCCTGTTCGTCCGGTCGTTCACTACACCATGGGCGGTATTGAAGTCGATTTCAATAGTGAAACCCGTATTAAAGGCTTATTTGCCGTAGGTGAGTGTGCCTCTTCGGGATTACACGGAGCAAACCGTTTAGGTTCTAACTCATTAGCAGAATTGGTCGTTCTTGGTCGGGTAGCGGGTGAGTATGCCGCTCAACGTGCTGTTGAAGCACAACAAACAAACCAAAGTGCGGTGGATGCACAAGCTAAGGACGTCGTAGCTCGTTTAGAAGCGCTTCACAAACAAGAAGGTGATGAATCTTGGTCTGAAATCCGTGATGAAATGGGAACCGTTATGGAAGAAGGTTGTGGTATTTACCGCGATCAAGCCAGTATGCAAAAAGCAGTTGATAAAATTGCAGAATTAAAAGAACGTTATAAACGTATTCGTGTCGCAGATAATTCAAGTGTATTTAACACCGATGTACTTTACACCGTTGAATTAGGTTATATCCTTGATGTAGCACAATCTATCGCTAATTCTGCTATCGAACGTAAAGAATCTCGTGGGGCACATCAACGCTTAGATTATACTGAACGTGATGATGTAAATTATTTAAAACACACCCTTGCTTTCTACAATGAGAATGGTGCACCTCGCATTGAATACAGCCCGGTGAAAATCACTAAATCTCAACCAGCAAAACGTGTTTATGGTGCGGAAGCAGAAGCTGCCGAAGCTGCTGCGAAAGCTAAGGAGCAAGCAAATGGCTAATTCACCAGTAATGAATGTGGAAGTTTTACGCTACAACCCTGAAAGCGATCAAGAACCACATTTAAGCACTTACCAAGTGCCTTATGACAACCAAACGTCCTTACTTGATGCGTTAGGTTATATTAAAGATAAACTTGAACCTTCCCTTTCTTACCGTTGGTCTTGCCGCATGGCAATCTGTGGTTCTTGTGGAATGATGGTTAATAATAAGCCAAAGCTGGCATGTAAAACTTTTTTACGTGATTACAGTGGCCATATGCGTATCGAACCATTAGCAAACTTCCCGATTGAACGTGACTTGGTAGTAGATTTAAGCCATTTTATTGAAAGTTTGGAAGCAATCAAACCGTACATTATTGGCAATGAGGCTCCGCCATTAGACGGTAAACCGCATCCTTCGGCGGAACTTGCGAAAAGTCGTACTAAACAAACACCGGCACAACTTGAAAAATACCGCACTTTCTCAATGTGTATTAACTGTGGTTTATGTTATGCAGCTTGCCCACAATTCGGTCTAAATCCTGAATTCTTAGGACCAGCTGCAATCACCATGGCTCATCGTTATAACCTGGATAACCGTGACCACGGAAAAGCACAACGTATGCCATTGTTAAACGGTAAAAACGGGGTGTGGAGCTGTACTTTCGTGGGTTATTGCTCTGAAGTCTGTCCAAAACATGTTGATCCGGCTTCTGCAATCAACCAAGGAAAAGTAGAAAGTGCCAAAGATTATGTAATCTCTATGCTAAAACCAAAAGGCTAAGGGGGAAGAAATGTCAGTAACTGTAAGTAAACGCAAAAAATATGTTCGCCCGATGACGGCTACTTGGTGGCAAAAATTAGACTTCTACAAAGCCTATATGCTGCGTGAAGCTACCTCAATCTTTGCTGTGTGGTTCTGTATCGTTCTGCTTTATGGCGTACTCTGTCTTGCCAGTAATCCTATCCCAGGACACGGCATTTTTAGCTTTATTGAGTTTTTAAGAAACCCAATTGTGGTAATCTTAAATATCCTTACGCTGGTCGCCACACTTTACCATACCGTCACCTATTTCTTAATGACGCCAAAAGTGATGAACATCGTTGTCAAAAATGAACGTTTGCCACACCATATAGTAAGAAATGCACTTTGGGCTGTAACCGCTCTTATTAGCGTGGTTGCATTAGTTTTAGCTTATATCTAAGGGGAAAAAAATGGTTGATAAAAATCCAAAACGCTCCGGTGAACCACCGGTATGGTTACTTTTTGGTGCAGGTGGTACAGTAAGCGCAATTTTCTTTCCTGTGGTCATTTTAATCTTAGGCTTATTACTACCATTTGGTTTAGTCGATCCTGCGAACTTAGTCACTTTTGCCTATTCTTGGATTGGTAAACTTGTGATTCTCGTGTTAACTACTTTCCCAATGTGGTGTGGTTTACACCGAATTCACCACGGGATGCACGATCTTAAAATCCATATACCAGCAGGTGGCTTTATCTTCTATGGTTTAGCAACCATTTATACCATTTGGGTATTATTTGCGGTGATTGGTTTATAAGAAAATTAGATATAAAAAATAGCGAGTTTTATACTCGCTATTTTTATCTATAATAAAATTAATAATTACAAATTTCCGAATCGGCAAAAAAATAGGCAATTTCACGATTCGCACTTTCTACACTATCCGAACCATGTACGGAATTTTCACTCTGACTTAAGGCAAAATCTTTGCGAATAGTACCTTCTACTGCATTTTCCGGATTTGTCGCGCCAATCAAAGTGCGGTAGTCTTTTACGGCATTTTCTTTTTCCAATACTGAAACCACAACAGGAGCAGACATCATATACTCCACTAGTGATTCAAAAAACGCCTTGCCTTGATGCTCGACATAGAAACCTTCAGCCTGCTCTCTCGCTAAATGTACCATTTTTATCGCAACAATTTTGAATCCGTTTTTCTCAAAACGCGTCAAAATTTCTCCGATAAGGTTACGTCTCACTGCATCGGGTTTAATAATTGAAAGTGTTCTTTCTGTCATATTCATCCTCACTTTTCTGATTTTGACAACAATAAGTTTGCTAATGTTTGCACCCCAATACCTGTCGCACCAACGCCCCATAAATCGCTTGCGAATTTACGATAAGTTGCAGAGCAATCAATATGTAACCAATTTTGTTGGTAATTTTTCACAAAATAGGAAAGAAATGCTGTCGCTGTACTTGCCCCCGCTACAACAGGCACCGTACCAATGTTAGCAATATCTGCAAATGAAGAGCTAATTTGTGAACGATGAAATTCCTCAAAAGGCAAACGCCAAAATTGCTCATTTTCAGCCTTAGCCGATTGAAAAAGCTCTGTCGCAAGTTCATCATCCATCGTGAGTACGGAATGGTAGTCATTACCCACCGCCACTTTAGCTGCACCGGTTAATGTAGCACAATCAATAATAAATTCAGGATGCTGATTATCCGCTTCAATTAACCCGTCTGCCAACACTAAACGACCTTCCGCATCGGTATTTAAAACCTCTGCCGTGATACTATTTTTATAAGTAACAATATCGCCTAATTTGAAAGCGTTACTGCTTACTAAATTCTCTGCGCAACATAAATAGAGTTTCACTCGTTGATTTAATCCGCGTGCAATGGCTAAGCCTAATGTCCCCGTTAATAAGGCGGCTCCTCCCATATCCGTACGCATCGTACTCATACCGTCACTTGACTTAATACTATACCCACCACTATCAAAGGTAATTCCTTTACCGACTAAGCAAGCCAATACAGGGGTATTTGGATCCATTGTCGGATTAAAATCTAACTGCAACATTGCCGGCAGATTTGACGAACCTTTTCCTACTGTCCAAATCCCTTGATAGCCTTGTTCTTCCAGCTCTTTCCCGGAAATAATCTGAAAACTGACCGCACTTTTCTCCGAATGATTTTCTGCTTGAGCCGTAATAAATTCCGCGGCACACTCAGCCAGTTTAACTGGCGTTAAACTTTGTGCCGGTTCATTAATTATCCCCCGAACAAAATCGCCACATTCAATACGTGCCAATAATTCATCTTGTAACTCATGCTCTAAATGCGGAAACTCAATGGCATAATCTTGTTTTGCTGTGTAAAACCCTTGATAAAATGCCCAACAAAACTCTAAATTCCAGTCTTCACCGACTAACTCAACCTCTTTAATCCCCTGTACACGTAACTTACGAGCAGCACACTGCACCAAAGTGCGGTCAGTTTTTACATTATTTTTTAAGTGAATAATGGTTTCATCACCATTAAAACTTACTATCGCATTTTTACCCCAACAACCCGCTGCAGGGCGGTTAGAAAGAATAATCTCCATTTTTTAACTCCTCTTATAAAAGAGCGAACTATACCAGTTTTTATAGGGGAAGATAATCTTAAATGTGCTTATTTCATCAACTAAGGCTTAACTTTTTTCTATCATGTATCTTCCTGATTGAAATTGTTTAACATACCATTCTATTGTTTTTCTTAATCCTGATTCAAAAGTTTCTTGCTGCTCCCAACCTAATTCACGACTAATTTTTGTCGTATCAATTGCATAACGTACATCATGACCAGGGCGGTCTTTTACATAAGTGATTAAATCCTCATATTTTACGATGCCATAAGGTTTATTTGGTACAAGCATCTCTAAGATATCACAAATAGAACGAACGACAGTAATGTTGGTTTTCTCACAGCTTCCACCAATATTATAAGTTTCGCCAATATTGCCTTCTTTAAGCACTTTATATAAAGCTTTAGCATGATCTTCTACAAATAACCAATCTCGAATTTGTAAACCGTTTCCATATACAGGCAAAGGGTTACCCTCTAAGGCATTTAATATCATCAAAGGTATCAATTTTTCTTCGTGCTGAAATGGTCCATAATTATTTGAAGAATGGATAATGATGGTTGGTAGACCATAAGTTCGATGCCAAGCACGAACCAAATGATCACTCGAAGCTTTTGAGGCAGAATATGGACTACTTGGATTATAAGGCGAGATTTCAGTAAATAAGTCGTCTTTATTTTCTAAATCACCATAAACTTCATCAGTTGAAATGTGCAGAAATTTAAATCTTGCTTTTTTATCAGTTTCTAAATTATTCCAATAATCGAGAGCAACTTCTAATAGTGTATAAGTACCAACTATATTAGTTTGAATAAATTCCGCAGCACCATCGATTGAACGATCAACATGGCTTTCAGCAGCTAAGTGCATGATGGCATCAGGTTGATGTTGTTCAAATACTCTAGATAACTCTTTCGCATCACAAATGTCGACTTGTTTAAATGCATAACGTGGATTATTTTCCACTAATTCAAGGGATTCTAGATTGGCAGCATAAGTCAATTTATCTACATTGACCACTCTATCTGATGTATTTTCAATGATATAGCGAATAACAGCAGAGCCAATAAAACCGGTTCCGCCTGTGATTAAAATTTTCATGGAATATTTTTAATAAGCTCCATCCCTTTTCAAAACAACATTTACTGTCTTAAACAAAATCGCAATATCATTCCATAAAGACCAATTTTTTACATACCATGAATCAAAATAAACCCGGGTGTCGTAATCTACATCATTACGTCCACTTACTTGCCAAAGGCCTGTCATTCCTGGTTTTGCCATTAGATAGTAATCTACATTTTCTTGGTAACGTTCTAATTCATCAGCGACAATTGGACGGGGACCAACTAAACTCATTTCGCCTTTCAATACGTTCCAAAGCTGTGGGAGTTCATCAAGACTTGTTGCTCTTAAAAATTTACCAACTTTCGTAATTCTTGGATCATTTTTTAATTTAAAATCTTTTTCCCATTCTGCTATAGCTTCAGGATCATTTTTTAATAATTCATCTAATACTTCTTGAGAATTTACTACCATTGTTCTAAATTTTAAGCATTTAAATTTTTTACCATTTTGCCCAATTCTGGGATGTCTATAAATCGCATTCCCACCATCCTTTCTAACTGTATAATAAAGATAAAGTAAAATAGGAGAGAGCAAAAGCATAATTGTAAAAGATCCCACAAAATCGACGACTCTTTTTTGTATCCTGGATGATAATTTTGCTAAATTATTATTAACGCGAAGTAGCATCACCTCATAACTAAACATAAAAGACATATCTGTACTATAAAGTGGTAAACCACGTAATGTTGGAATAACAGAAACAAAACGATATCCATTTGTTGAAAAATAACGGAGTAAATCATCTCTTTCAAGATTTTCATTTTCTTCAAATGCAATAATAAATTGATCTGATTTTTTTGTTTCTAATTTCCAACTATTCTTTTTCACATTAGGAAACATTGGAATATTTAAATTTTTTATTTCTTCACAAGTATCATTAACAGAGACAAAATGCGTAATTTCCAATCCTAAATATCGCTCACTTTGTAATGCTTTATAAGCATCAAAGGCATTATTACCAGTACCTAAAATAACCGTCTTTCTTAAATACCAACCTGAATGAATTAACCATTTTTTTAGTATTACTCGACCCAATGGAACAATCACTAATGCAATGCCCCAAACTATCATCCAAAGTAATCTTGAAAAATAAAGTTTAGAAAAAGAGATAATAGAAAGCTCAAAAATGGCAAAAATCACTAATGTACGAATAATTTCTTTTAACTCTAACCAAAAAGGTTTTCGATAAGTATAATGACGTAATCTAATTGCAAGCCAAGCAATAAACAAAAATGATAAAAACAAATGAATATAAATTCGCTCATCTAATTCTGTATAAGGAATGTATGCTGTGTAATTTCCTTTATAGCTATCAACAAGATAAAGTGCAATAAAAAAGGATGACGTGAACGTAAGAAAATCTGTGATTAATAATAGTATTTTTGATAGAGCTAATTTATTCATAAGTTATTTCTCCAAATCGTTTTTCTAACTTAGGATGTATTTTAGTGCCATAGAAATCCACGTTCTCCTTTGGATAAACATATACTGCTGTTGAGAAAAGTGTTACTGCTTTCTCAAACTTAATCCCTAATACATCTAAAATCTCAGATGGATAATTTTCACTAAATACTTCTGTATCGGGAAAATAATCTTGATAATTTGTTTTCTCTCTAGGATGTGTTTTAATTACCAGTTTTTCTTTATCATAAT
>NZ_MLHS01000089.1 GCF_001999335.1 Rodentibacter sp. Ppn85
AAGGCGGTTTCTCGGATTGACGGTTGTGGCGGGCTTATCGTCTCACTGATGCCGTACTCCGTTTGTTTACTGAGTTGACCGTTTTCGTCGTATTCATATTGCGTGAGCTTATCATCAAAGCCTTTTTCCCAAATCACCCTGTCCGATTCGTCATATACAAAACGGTAGGCGGCATGGTTTTCGTTAGTCAGTCCCACTAATCTGCCCGCCGGGTCGTAATGGTATTGGAAACGATGACCTTGGGCATTGGTTTTCACTGTCAGTAAGCCGTCAGCCCGGTATTGGTAGGCGGTTTTGTTACCCTGCGGGTCGATGACCGCTGCCATATGTTCCACGTTGTTGTAGCAATAAGAAAAGATATGAATAGAAAAATAATCTCATGAGCTTATATTCCCTCATTCAATATAGATATCGTTTTTGTATTTGTATAAATACTAACAATTTTCCAATAATGTTCAGGGATTTTTTGTTTGTTTATTAGCAAATATTCATTTGCTTTATTATAAGCGGAGAACAAACCATACTCATTTAATAAATAGTCATCTTTATTATATTCTGCTGAGATACCATGAGTTCTAATGCTAAGAAAGAGAGTATCCATAACATCATAACCTAAAAATACTAAATCGGCTGAGCCATAAATATCTTGAATAGGTTCAAATCCCAAAATATCTAACCAATAATTATAATCATGATTTTCAACTGATAATACACATGGGTGAAACCCTTTAAATGAGAAGTTCAAGGATTCTTTATTTTTAGGCTGAAAATGTTCAACTTGATCTATACTAGTAATATTTAGGTTGTATTGGTCGTTATAATAATTAGGAATTTTATCGCATTCTAAGGTATCATCCCAAATAGTGAAATCATAAGAAAGTTGCTTATCTGTTGGAAAACGACAAATTCTTGTAGATAAATATTTCATCATATATCTCTCTCTTTTAATGTCCTTGATTTTGTTGCGCTAGGTAGCAGTCATAGTGCAAGCGGCCCCAAGCCTCATAGCATCCACGCCAAATCAGTTTGCCTTGGCTGTCTGCCCTTATATAGTTATTTAAATTCTTTCCAAGAAATTGATGTTATCATCTCTCTGTATATGAACTAACCCAATTTGCTCAAATTTAATCATAGCTCCTCCTTCCTGAGAGGATAAATAACTATAATCATAGTTATCCAAGAAAACTTTCTCATCAATTAAACACACAATAATACCTTTTATAGGATCTTTTCCTTTCCAAATTACACGATCTCCCAATTTTATTTTTTCCCATCTGAGTATTTCATAAATTAATCTCCTCTAATTCAAAAAGTCTTCAATTGGCATCATATTTGGAGAAAGTTGCTCCGGCTTTAATGCATATTTCTGCTTACTCTAAAAGCATTGGCAATTCTTAGGATTTTAATTAGCTTCAAATAAATTATGATGAGCTCCGTAAACACTATGTTCTACCTTCATATTAATAGAAACCTAACTACTGTATCCCCTCTCCTTTATAAAAAAAGTTAGCAAATATTATAAAAAAAATGAAATAAGAAAATATTGACATTATAATCATATTAATAACCAAGCAAAAACAACTGATATTATATACTTTATCTTTGTATTTTAGATAACATTGATAAAAGAATACTAATAATGGTGGATATATAAAAACACCAACATCATCATCTATGACAAACCATAAAAAATACATAAAATTCTCATTTATTGAAAATGTAAAAACAGTAAATACTGAAACATATATGAAAATTAGTAGATTTTGTATTAATAGCTCTGCTTTTCCCATATTTTACCCTCTATCATTGATAAATTAGTTTATTGTAATTTCCCCAATTTTTGTATTTTGTAATATTCTTTTTCTACTTCAGTTGCAAAATCTTGACAATTATTTTTGAGCATATTGTAATTATCGTTGCCAAATCTTAGTTTTTTCTTTTCGATTAATCCTCCATCATCAGTTTTCTCTAGGTAAGATGTTTCTTGTTTTTTTACATTTTCAACAGCTTTATTCATTATGTCATCATCAAAATGAATACTGGAACATTTATACCCTTTCATTGATGTTTCAGAAAATATTCCTGTATCCGTATAACCAATATTCCTACCATTATCAAAGAAAATGTGTTCATGAAACACACCTAAATCTAATCCTCCCCTAAAATTTTTATCAATATCAGTTGATAAAGGAACGTATCGTAATCGTCTAGTACAAAAACGCGCTAATCCCAATGGATCAACCCACCCCTGCGCATTATCCGCAAACCGATAAAAATTCATCCCTCCTTGTAACCCAATCGGATCTTGTGTCATAAACCGCCCCGTTATCGGTTCATAGTAGCGCAGGAAGTTGTAATGTAACCCCGTCTCTTGATCAACGTATTGGTTCTGTAAGCGGAACGGTTGGTGTCCTTGATTTTGTTGCGCTAGATAGCGGTCATAGTGTAAGCCGCCCCAAACATCATAGCATCCACGCCAAATCAGTTTGCCTTGGCTGTCCGTCATCTCCCTTGGTATGCCTATTTGGTCGCAGTGGAAGTAGTTTATCTCCTGTTCAATTCGGTTGCCATGTTCATCCCTGCGGTCAATACATTGCGCCAGCGGCTCGTAGCTGTTCGGATGACGATAGATATAGGTAAAAGTGCGGTCGTTTTCTTGCGAGTTTTTACCTTTTTGAATTTCTTGCACTAAATGGCTACCGTCCCAGACGAATGTGGTTTGGATTTCAGGCTCGCCTTGTTTGTTTAGTCTCGCTTTGGCTATCCGTCTGCCGAGTGCGTCATAATAATAAATCCAACTTTCTTTTCGGTAGCGGGTGTTAATCTCTGCGCCAACCAGGCGGTCGTTTAAGTCGTAGCGGTAGTAAATACGGTTATCCGTATCGTAGGCAGTTTCTACGGTGTTACCGAATGTATCGTAAGTAAAACCGACCCCGGCATAGTGGCTGAGGCGGTTGTTTTTTATCACTTGGTTGTCGCGCTCAATCAGATTATGTGCCGGGTCAAAACGAAACCATTCACGATGTTGGGATTTGCCGTTTCCTTGGCTGTGCGCATGTTCAATACGTCCTAACGGGTCATATTGATAGGTGATTTGGTCGCGTTCAAATTGTCCTCCCGTAAACAAGGTGGTGTCGCTTTGTTGTAAGTTTCCGTTCGGGTCATAAGTAAAGGTTCGGTCTAGGGTGCGGATGGAGGCACTCTCTGTCAATCCGGCTTGTTTGGTTAATTGCCCTAACGGGTTATATTGATATTCGCCGGTTATTCTCCCTTGTGTGCGGGCAATTTCCCGGTGCAGATTATCCCGGGTAATTTCGCTGATAAGTTGGTGATTGAGCTTGATACCCGATAAGTGTCCGCTGCCGTAGTAAAAATAATGAATGTCATCCCCGCTCGGTAAGCCGGTTTTTATGCGGTTGCCGTTGGCGTCATATTGATAACTCACCTTGGTCGCGGCGTTATCAAGTATTTGGTGTGTGACGGTTTCTTCCAGTAAACGGCCTAGCGCGTCATAACGATAAGTAAGCCGACTTTCGCCGTTGTCTATTTCTGTCAGGCGACCGTTGGCATCATACCCGTAGCGGGTAGTTTGCTGTTGGTGTCCCTGTTTAACCTGTCGGGATGTGAGGTTTCCCCGGCGGTCATAATGAAAGGCGGTTTCTCGGATTG
>NZ_MLHS01000009.1 GCF_001999335.1 Rodentibacter sp. Ppn85
AAATACGCCGTTACAGTGATGCACAACTGCGTCAGTTTCTTTGGATGTGGTTTTTAGTGATTACTTTCTTTTGGGTATGGAATGCTATTGATCCCGAACAACCGCTACACCATAAAATGGAATGGGCTTGGAATTATGAGGCAAAAATAAACCATATAGTTTCTCTTTGGACATCGTCAAATAATCCGCTTTACACTAGAGACGGACAATTGCTTAGTGAATATAAAAATGAGCTGTCTTCTAGTATAAAACAAGATATTTTCAATGCTTGGCTATTATTAAGTGTACCATTATGGTTTCTATTCTTACTTATTGCTCCCGACTGGCGCCCATTACGTATCGACACAAAACGGCGCATTGCCTATTTTTGGCAATTCGGCAAGTTTTATATTACCCGCTACGATGAAAGAACCAACCCACTCAGCGCATTCAAACCTGATTTTCATCATTCAAGTTTAGTTAAGCCCGAACATGCGGCATTAATTCTTTCTATACAGCACGAAACCGATCCCGATAAAACGGCAAATGTGGATTTGGGCATCTACCGCCCTGCCTGTGATTTTCAAGATCAAGTATTAAGAGAATTTTTAACCGACTATATGCAAAGCCTAAATCCCGATGAAGAATTTGCTCACTACTTCAAAAAAGAAAAACGCTTATGGTCGGACTATATTAACTTTTTTTATCATTTAAGCCTGTTCCCCACCCGTGGCTACAACGAAAAGAAAACCGAAGCCAAAATCCAACAATGGCTTGAAAACAACCCTGAGATTTATTAAAAACGTGACTATTTTTGACCGCACTTTTGAGGTAGGGACGCCACGCTGGCGTCCGTAAAAAATTAAATAATTTCATAAAATTGAATGGCGACAACAAACGGTATGGGGTTCACCGGGCGAACGTGGCGAACAATTTTCGGATTTAGGCTCGGCAAAAGTGAAGAAAAAACGCATACTGTCAAACTGTATTGAGCTTGATTTTTCCGACGTACCCTCTATTGGTGCGACAACACCTGCGCCCGATTGGCGTAACCAAGGGAGAACCGTTATCGCCACGCAAGGCGTATTAACCTTAAAATACCCGAAATTAGGTTCTTCGACGGACTATTTTATTGTTCAACGTTTATTTAGAAAAAATGAAATTTAGGAGATATTGTGTTTAATTTCAATAAGCAAACGACATCTTATACACCCGATACGATCTCAAGAAATATCAAGCGGGTTAGAAAGGGAGTGATTGAAATACGTCGTTATAGTGAGGCTAAAT
>NZ_MLHS01000090.1 GCF_001999335.1 Rodentibacter sp. Ppn85
CCGATTTTCCCCCTTTACCAAATTTATTGCCCCTGCGGTTTTGCCCGACGAAGTGCGGTCGCTTTTCTTTGCCGATTTTGAAGGGTTGGGGGAATATCATCAAATCCTCAATCAAGCCGCACATAAAAAAGAAAGAGCAAAAAGAATAAAAGAAAGTACCGGAACAAAAGAAGCCGAACCGGAAAAACACACAAAAAATCCACCGCACTTTTATGCCGTCGTCGATTGTGCCAAAGCCGTCAGTTTTCCTTACCGTTTGGAAAGCGCAGGCCGTATGGCAAATCTTTATACCGGCAACATCGGGCAAGCCTTAGAAGAACAAGCCCCTTACCTGTTGGAATTTGACCCCTACCAAGAAGAAACCGTGGCGTTTTTACAACGTCTGTTTAGAAAAGCCGACAGTAAAGTATTCAGCCACTGGGCGGTTAACCCGGTGATTTTCATTAAAAGCCGTCAATCATTTGATGAAGTCTATCATCATCTGAGAAAATGGCCCCACCTTTATGACCCAAACGCTGAAAAATGGTATTTTTTCCGCTTCTACGACCCGCTTGTGCTCAATCGTTATCTGCCACAACTGACTCACTACCCCGCGCAACTTGCGGCATTGTTTGGAATGAAAAACCGGCATCACACCATTGAGAATACGGCAGAAGACAAGACAGAAAAAGAACAACGCAATGAATCAAGTGAAACACAAGAACACATTATTGAGGCGTTTGGATTGCGTGTGGATGAAGAGTTTATTTGCTTTAGCTTAAACCCGTTACCGGAAAATACCCTGCCTGCAAAAATTGAGTTGGGAGAGGTGGAGCGGAACGCTTTTGAACGCAGTAAATGGCTCAATACAAAATCAACGTTAAAAAATATGGCGTTAGACTATTTTGACGAAATTGATTTAGCTATCATTGATAAGTGGTTAGAAGATGCCAAATCGCGTAACATAGCACAATCCCAACGTGAATATTGGTTTTATTTAGTCGGTCGTGTAATTGCCGAAAATAATGGATTGAGTTATTTCAGCCTGCTTGAACAGCTACGGCAAAAAACACAGTTTTCAACGACAAACCTACTTGAAACGCTAATGAATAATCTAATTGAGAAAGAAAATAAAGATGACAGATAGCACACAAACCAAACCTAAAATGAAACTTGATGTTGCCAAAATCAATCAAGCCGCTCAATCATTGTCAGACGGACACAGCAAATGTGAATTACCGATTATCCCCCTTTATCCCGTTCGTTACGGATTAAGTATCGATTATTTAGCGCAAGCAAGAGCGGGAAACATAAAGGCCTTACCTAAGACCGCACCAGCCGGTATAGGACAATCACCGGAACACTCACTGATGCAACTCCGGCAAGGTTTTATCTATATCTATATCTATATCTATATCTATATCTATATCTATATCTATATCTATGCCCATACCAAACACCGACTCTTCTCTACCGACGATAAAGGAAAATGGCTGGTTTTTCGCTATGTAACCCATAATGACGATATAAATAGTGCGAGTGAATTTGAACAACTAAGCGACTATCAAAATGCCGGATTAAACGCCTCTTTCTTACTTTGTAAATGGGGAAAAAAAAGTGCCAATGGAAATTGGACATTAGGTAAAATAGACACCTCAAAATATCCTTGCGTGACTAACCTAAAAAGTTTTAATACCGCATTTGTTGATAAAGATGTCGATATCGTTGATATTGCTTATAGCGAGTATATGTGGTCATCTGAAATAATTCGGTTGCTGGAAACAAAGAAAGAATTCAGACAAGCGATAATGACCACCGTCAATACCAACGCAAAAGAATCCCAAAATCATGTTGCGCCATTAAACGCCCTTAAACAACATGTTTTAGAATATCAATCCGACATATCAACAACCAATTTAGCCGGCAAAACACAAAATTGGTACACAAAACTGAGTAATGCCGACATCCCCACTCCTTTATCCGGTTTACCTGATTACAAAAAAACGGGATTGATGGTGGCGTTGCAGGATGTTGTCGGTGAAATGCATGAATTACAAAAACTTATCATTGATTTAACGGAAAAACAAAAAGCCTACTACGCCCGTTATGCCTATCCGATAACTATCGGCAATATTATTGACCCGAAAATTGCCTATGATATCAGAGGCAAAGCCTATCCGTTTAAGGAAAAAGAGCGGGTAATCGAACAAAAAGGCGTACAGGGTGCGCTAATAAGCAAATTTAACAGCAAAATGACGGCATTGTTAAAATAGCCCTTTGAACGTTATGAAAAACCGATAGGCAAATTGGTGAAGCAAGTGATACAACTCGCCAATCAGCGTGCGTCGTTTAAAGAATTTTTCAATATCTCCAACGAGATTATCGGTTATACCCCGGTAGAAAACAGTATCGACCGTGGTTTTTACATATTTTATCGTTTACTGGCGGATTTAACCTATGGCTTGGAATGTTCCTCTGAGGGTGTTGCGGTATTGGAAAGTTTGTTTAGTGATAAACCGGCACCCGCCAATAATGCCCCAACCACAATAGGCTGGATGAAAGAACACAGCAAAAAAGTGACCGATGCGGTGTACGGACTGGCAATGAAAATACTTCCTCCCCAGCAACGGCATAATATATTAAAGGGCTATTTCCGAGGTATGGAGCATGTGTATCTGAACGGCGGACGCACGGTGGCGAATCTGGCGGCATTAAGAAAAATACAGTTTGATAAGGTAATGGCGATTTATGGTTGGGATGAGAAAAGATTAATCAAAAATGCCGATTATTTCTTTGCCGAAGTGGCGGACAAGCAGATAGACAGGCTGATAAAGGAAGAGCGTTCACGGCAGTATGATAACCGAAGAGGCAATGGCGGTAAGAAAGCCATTAAAAAAGAACTCCGCTAAATCAAACAAAATTTAAAAAATCAAAATCGAATCACCCTCGGTGAAATTCAGGATTTGGAAGCCCGCATCCAGCTTAGCGAACGCTATTATGGTTTTAGCGGCGTATTGGCGATTTATGCGGGGATATTATCATTAAACAATGATTTAACCGTACCGAGAAAATTGGCACGGACGGCACGGGCAGACTGGCGTTAGACCCGGTGATAGTCAAAACCACGGCGATACTGGATATTTCGGTAGGAACGGCGGATACGGCGTATGCCTTGAAATTAATCGGCAAGCCGGGGGCGGGGATAAATGTTTTAAGAAATCTCAGCGGCGCATCGGCACGTTCGGTACTGATTGGTGCTCGGGCATTAGCTTATACGGGGGCTGCGGTGGTTGGTGGATTTTTAACTTCACTCATTGCCTTTGGCGGATTAAGTGATGCGATTGAGAATGAAGACAATGTTTCAATAGTAGCAAATAGTGCAATTATGCTCTCAGGGGTAATGCTTGGGCTTAGTGTTATTAAGTTTTCAATATTGCCAACTTTAGGTCCTATCGGCTGGGTGATGTTGTTAGTAGCTACCGCTTCAATATTTTTCTGGGGTTCAACACCACTAGAAACTTGGGTAAAAAAAGGATTCTGGGGTAAAAAGCGTTATTTTTATTGGAATGATCAAAATAGAAGAAATATAAACGAGTTAATTAAATCTGCTGAAATTTTAGCTAACGAGGAAATAGCAGACATAGCCAAGCAACACATTGCAAGGTTAGAACTGGTAGTCACCGGTCAGGTAGATGCTGTTGCAGGTGCCGGACTACCAATGAATAAACAGATTGAAGATTATATGTTAATTAGCCAAGGCTTTGAAAAAGAGCTCTATGAATATGATATTCAAGCGGGATTAAAAATCAGCAAAATCAGCCAAAGTTATTATCGCATTAGCTGTGCCGAATTTAGACGCACCGAGCCGACTACACATAATCTGGTGATTAACCTGTATCAATGGGGTTCCGCTCTGGCGCACCCGATTAAACGGTTTTATGCGGGGGCTGCCGGTGAAGTCACATTCTATCTCACCGATAACAATATCCATATAAAAGAGGTTCGTATTATTGCGGAGTTTACGGATAAGGAAGGGGATACATTTAAAGATGTCTATTTAAGTGAAGAGTTTGAAAATAAAACGAAAGAAATCCAACAACAAGCACTATCCGCAATGAAAAAAGCAATGGATGAAGGTTATTCGGAGTAAATGATGCAAAACGAGTTAACAAAGAAAGAGCAACGTTTAATGCGCCATTGGTTTAGCAAAACCGGTGAAAATACCATTGAATTGAAAGAAAAACGCTGGGGATGGATAAAGATTATACTTGGGATAATCCTGATGGGGGGATTTATTATGATTTTATTGATTCCCATTACCAAGAAATGACAAAAACTCATATTTATGCTGCATTTCAACCAACAGTGTGGTTTGAAAGGGAATATTCTAAAGTTGCATCAATCTCCGATCCTAATGTTACTCGTTGGGGTGAACCGAAAGAAATATATATACTTGAAGCTGATAAAACTCGAAAAGAAGAAAGATGGTGGGGATATTTTATTGTAGGCAAATACATTTTTTTTCTCATCTACTGCCTCTGGCCTGCTAAACGCCGAGTACGGTTTGATCGCAAACGCAGCATTATTTATACCTACGTTAATAACAAGTTTTATTTAACGGAAGTCAATAAGTTGATGCGTCCGTTTCCTGAATACATTATCAATACCGGCGCAATGGTGATATTTTGGGTGCACCCGTATGAATATCCGCATAAAATAAACATCTTTCGTCGGGGCTCACAAATGATGGTGTCGGATTACACTATGTGGTTGCCAATGTTAGGCATGATATTTACATTAAATCGAAATCTGTATAAAAGAAGTTCGGCAGCTACCTTGAAACGCTTTTTGGTGGAGTTTATGAATCCCGATACGCCACCGGAACGGATTGAAAGCATGATGAAAGCGTTGGAGACCCGTCCGAGTATTTTTGAGTATCTGGAAAGGATATTATTCGGTTGGATTGATAACGGATTATATTGCCGTAGATTGCCAAAAATGGAGGGTTAGAAACAGAGATTGAAAAATACTTTACGGAACAGGCACCGAAAATCAAAGCATTGCCCTCTTGCAGTATGCGGGCAGACCCTAGGGAGAAAACTACATTGAAAAGCGGGTTCCTGACGATTGAAACCGTGGCGTTAAACCGAGTGTTAGGATTTAAACGTGTACCTACAAGAACTTATACGAATACCCGAAACGTTCTATACATTCTGGCGGCTTTATAGGTGGTTGGGGGAACGAGTTGGAAGACGGTAAGTTTCAGATAAAGATGATTTACTAAGTTAGTCAATAAAAGTTCGGTTAACATTTTGAGTGTTTTTAAGGGTAAGAAATACCAAGAAAAATGACCACACTTTTGTTTTCACAATGAATAGCAAAATCAGCCAAGGTACTGTATTGGGGTA
Source organism: Rodentibacter sp. Ppn85 (assembly GCF_001999335.1). GTDB lineage: Bacteria > Pseudomonadota > Gammaproteobacteria > Enterobacterales > Pasteurellaceae > Rodentibacter. Next base: position 5,388 of record NZ_MLHS01000090.1, read on the forward strand.
TTTACCGTTTAGTCAAAAAGATGGCGTACTGCTGCTCATGTGGTGAGTCAACTTCACGAATACTGCCACTAACAGAAAAAGGAGAAATTAAAAAAACAATCAATACGGCATTTTTACCGCCACTTTGTCGCCGGTTGGAGAATATTGGTAGATAAGGAAGGATTCGAACCTTTGCGACCAACGGATTAAAAGCCCGCTGCGCCACCGCCTGAGCGAGCCCTCAAGTATAGGATTCTAAAGGAATTTTTATAAAGATAAGAGTTCACTAGATGGTGCCCGAAGCCAGACTTGAACTGGCACGCCTCGAAAGGCGAGGGATTTTAAATCCCTTGTGTCTACCGATTCCACCACTCGGGCAATGGAGCGGGAAACGAGGCTCGAACTCGCGACCCCGACCTTGGCAAGGTCGTGCTCTACCAACTGAGCTATTCCCGCATTTGTTGTCAGGACAACAGGGCGCATTTTACCGATTTATGAAATGCTGTCAAACAGAAATAGTAAAAAACAGATTGATTGATTAAAAAAAACTCAAAAATAAAGTGCGGCGTTATAAGACCGCACTTCTATGCTATTTCAAGCTATTTATTCGGTGTTTGCATAAAGCGGAAGAAATCGCTATCCGGCTTTAAGATCATCATATTATTCGGATTTGCAAAACTCTCTTCATAGGCTTTTAAGCTGCGCACAAAGCTAAAAAATTGTGGCTCTTGTGAAAATGCATCGGAGTAAAGTTTTGCCGCCGCCGCATCGCCCGAACCGCGTAACTCTTGCGCCGTTTTATTGGCATTTGCCAAAATCAATGTGACTTTACGATCTACGTCAGCTTGAATGAAAGCGGCTTTTTCCTTACCTTGTGAACGATGTTCCCGTGCCACCGCATCACGCTCTGCGCGCATACGTTGATAAATTGAAGAAGAAACCTCATCCGGTAAATTAATCTGTTTTACACGTACATCAACCACTTCAATCCCAAGTTCAGCCGTACTGTCCTGCCCCGAATTTAGGGCTTTTTTGGCCCCTTCCATTAATTCGCCTCGGGTACCGGAAACAATGTCTTTAATAGTACGCGAACCAATTTCGGAACGAAGACGATCATTTACTTTTCTGCTTAATAAACTTGCTGCTTGGTTGTAATCTCCACCTCCGGTTGAAGTGTAAAAACGCCCGAAATCACTGATTTTCCATTTAACGTAGGAATCCACCAATAAGTCTTTTTTCTCTACGGTTACAAAGCGTGTTGCAGAACCGTCTAAAGTGCGAATACGAGCATCCAACACCTTAATACTATCGATAAGCGGCACTTTAAAATGTAAACCGGGCTCATACACCACGACTTTATTATCCGCATCACGCTGCACTTTGTTAAACCGCAACATAATGCCTCGCGTACCTTCAGCGACAACAATAACACTTGAATAAATCACCGCAGCGATAACGAAAATAACGGGTAATAAAAATTTACGCATTAATTGAATCTCCCTTGGCGAATCGGTTCAACCGTATTATTTTTGGAATTATTTGATTGATTTTCCGGTTGCGTTAAAACAGGCATAGAATCAACCGCACTTTGTACTTTCGATTCAGTTCTTTTTCCCATAATTTGTTCAAGCGGTAACACCGTTAAATTATTACCGTTGTTTCCGTCCAACATAATTTTAGGTGTATTAGCCATCACTTTTTCCATGGTTTGAATATACAAACGCTCACGCAATAAATCAGGCGCGGCTTTAAATTCCGGCAATAAGCGTTGTAATCGCTCTACTTCCCCTTTCGCATCTAACACAATGCGATCTTTATAAGCCGTTGCCTCTTCTAAAATACGTTGTGCATCACCTCGTGCTATAGGCTCTCTTTCACGGGCATAAGCTTCCGCTTCACGAATAAAACGCTGCTCGTCTTCTTGTGCCTTAATTGCATCGTCAAAGGCATCTTTTACTTCTTCCGGCGGACGCGCAGATTGGAAGTTCACATCAATGACATCAAGCCCCATATCATAAGGTTTGATAATTTCATTTAAGGTTTTCCAAGTATTCTCACGCACTACAGCACGCCCTGTGGTAAGAATATCATTCATCGTCATATGACCGATCACATAGCGTAACGCACTATCTGTCGCTTGATTTAAGCTATCATCGGCATTTGTCACGCTAAAACGATATTTTGCCGGATCTTGCACACGATATTGTACGGTCATTTCCACTTTTACCATGTTCTCATCTTGGGTTAACATCGCACCTTGGGTTTTCAATTCCTTCACTTGTTCCACATTGACCGGCAAGACTTTATCCACAAAAGTCGGCTTCCAATTTAAGCCAGGTTGAACAATAGAATGTAATTCGCCAAAACGCAACACAACTCCACGCTCGGCTTCTTTAATGGTATAGAAACCGCTAGCACCCCAAACAATTGCACCTAATGCAACTGCAATCGGTAATGCTTTACTCCAATTAAACGGAATAGAAGGCGGATTGTTAGAACTACCATTATTTTGACCGCCCTTTTTACCACCACCGAGTTTTTTCAGTAAATTATTAAAAATTTCCTCAATATCCGGTGGGGATTGATCTTGCTTTCCACGATTTTGATTTAAATTCCATCCGTTATTTGATGAGTTCTCAGGCTTTTGCTCATTGCTTTGCCCCGGCTTACTCCAAGGGTCTTGCCCTGAATTCTGCGACATGTCGTTTCATTCTCCATTTGTCAAAAAATTGTTACGAGTTTAGCGAAATAAATGGGGTTAGTCTATGAAAATACAAGGAATGCAAACAATAAAAAAGCCTTAAGTGGTTTCAAGGATTTTTTGCGCTAATTTACGTTATATCTAACAAGATGATTTGGCGTTCTTTTCACCAATTCCTTACCATTCCAATGGAAAAAGTGCGGTTGATTTTGCCTCTGATTTTGAAAAATAGCCAAATAAAAAGGCAGTTCATCAGTAAAAAACAGTTCGCCCTGCGGACAATAATCCGAAAAAATTTTTAACTCATTGGGTAAATGACGTACTTCAGACAATTTCATAATGCCCACACCTTGGGATTTTAATATGGCTTCACGCAAACACCAGCTACGATAAAACGCTCCTTCGCTGTCCGATTGTTGAATAAACCACATAACTTCCTGTTCCGCTGCAAAATGTTTCATTAAGTCAAGGAAATGACGTTGTTTGGGAAATTCGATATCAATGCCAACCACACTTTCCTTTTCCCCATTGTTCTCTAAAATAACCGCCACCCAATCTCCCGAATGGCTCATATTAAAATCAATGGTTTCATTAGAAAAATAAGGTCGCCCACTCTCTGTGCGTTCAATTTGTGCTAAAAGTGCGGTATTTTTTCCTGTCATTTTTAATAATTGCCAAAGTAGGAAATGTGCTAATCTCCGACATTGGTGGCGTTGCCACACTCGTGGATTGTCAGATTGAGGGGTAAGTAAATTTTCCGGCACTAGTTCAGACGGAATTTCACCAAAAGGGAAGGATTGTTGAATATTGGCGTAAACGATTAAGGTTGTCATAGAACAGTTGAAAAGTGAAAGTGCGGTCATATTTAACCGCACTTTTTTGTTATTTCAGTAAATAAGCACGTAGTTGCGCAAAGTCATTTTCCATTTTATCGGAAAGTAGCGGTAACTTATTGTGCTTATCTAATGCTTCCGGTAGAGGTAATTCAAGGTTCAAAATTCTCTCAACGGACTCTTTAAATTTCGCCGGATGTGCCGTGCAAAGGAAAATACCCGTTTCATCGGCATTTAGTTGATCTTTTAACAGTTGATAAGCTATCGCACCGTGCGGTTCACAAATATACCCCTCTGTATGCAATGCTTTTAAGGTTTCTTCCGTTTGTGCATCGGTCAGCATACCTGAACCTAAATCGGTTAGTTCCCAAGCATTACGCTTGAATAATTCCTCCACACGCGGCCAGTTATTCGGACGGCTAACATCCATTGCATTAGAGAGTGTTGCCACAGTCTCTTTCGGTTCCCACTTGCCTGATTGTAAATAACGCGGCACGGTGTCATTCGCATTGGTTGAGGCGATAAAACGTTTAATCGGTAAACCTAAGGTTTTGGCAATTAATCCTGCCGTTAAATTACCAAAATTCCCACTTGGTACAGAAACAACCACATTATTGCGTTTTTCTTTTGGTAATTGAGCAAGTGCTTCAAAATAGTAACAAACTTGTGCAAGTAAACGGCTAATATTAATGGAATTGGCGGAATTTAACCCTATCGCTTCACGCAATTTCGCATCGTCAAAGGCGCGCTTAACCAATGCTTGACAGGCATCAAAATCACCATTAATAGCAACGGTGCGAATATTACCGCCAAGGGTACAGAATAATTTTTCTTGCAGTGGGCTTATTTTACCTTTTGGATACAAAATCACTACATTAATATTTTCTAAGCCGTAAAAGGCGTGAGCCACCGCCGCTCCGGTATCCCCTGAAGTAGCCGTTAAAATGGTAATTTTGCCGTTACCACGTACATTAGCAAGTGCTTGAGCCATAAAACGCCCACCGAAATCCTTAAAAGCAAGAGTCGGTCCGTGAAACAGTTCTAAGGCATAAATGTTCTCTTCTACCTTTTCTAAAGGGGCCGAAAAGGTAAACGCATTTTTCACCATCGCATTTAATGTTTCTTCAGACAATTCTTCACCAATCAAAGCTGAAAGAATTTTTTGACTACGTTCAACCAACGGTAAATCTAATAATTCATTGACGTTGTTTAATGTTGGGATAACTTCCGGAAAAAATAAGCCCTGATCTTTTCCAAGCCCTTGACGAACAGCTTGAGCGAAATTAACCCGTTCTTCCGGATGTTTGATGTTATATAAATTCATTGTTAAACCGTTTATAAGTGATAAATAAAATAGATTAAGAGTTATCTCGTTTTGAAATTGAACCCAATTGCTTCACACTAGGCTAAGTTTCTTACTCCTTGATTATCCACTTTGCAAATATGCACAAAACCTTCGTTATTTTGTAAATAATGGTTTTCCAGATAAGTTGCAAGTTTGGTCGCCGTCTGCAAATCCGGACCGATAGAAAAAATAGTTGGACCCGATCCTGAAATTCCCGTCACTAATGCGCCTAAATCACGTGTAGCCTGTTTTACTTCTGCAAAATTAGGCAACAAGGATTCGCGATAAGGTTCAGCGATGACGTCTTTCATCATAATCGCAGCAAGATTTTCTTGTTGCGTGTGGCAAGCATGAACAAAACCGCCCAAATGACGACCATGCTCGATCACATTTTGTCGGGTATAGCTTTTCGGCAGGATTGCCCGAGCTTCAGCAGTAGAAACTTCAATTCCCGGATAAGCTAGCACCCAATACCAATGATCGAAAAACGGCAGTTTTTGGCAAATATTACCGAGCGACTGCACCATAAACTGTACGCCGCCAAGATAGCAAGGCGCGACATTATCGTAGTGAATAGAACCGGAAATTCGTCCTTCCAATTCGCCCATCATTTCAAGCAATTCCATTTTAGAAAAAGGGTCATGATGAAACTGATTTAATGCGACTAAGGCCGCGACAATTGAACAAGCACTTGAACCTAAACCCGAACCAATCGGCATATTTTTTTCGAGCGTTAAACGTAACGATTTCACTTGAGTTCCACGTAATTTCAAGCGTTCACTAAACAGTACATAAGCTTGATAGACGACATTTTTTTGCGGTTCTTTCGGTAGTTTACGAACAAAATAGCCCGCACTTTCCAATTCAAAACCGCTTGCAATTTCTTCAATTTGAACAACATCGCCTAATAATGAACCGTCAATGGGGGAAATCGCCGCCCCCAACGTATCGAAGCCTACACTAATGTTTGCGCTGGATGCCGGTGCATAAATTCTTAACATTGCGGCTCCTTGTTAATGTTGTAATGTTCTTAAAATATCGGCAAAAATACCTGCTGCGGTGACGGCATTACCTGCACCATAGCCACGTAATAACAACGGAATCGGTTGATAATAGCGTGTATAGAAAGCAAGGGCATTTTCACCGTCCTTCACCTTGTAAAGCGGATTGTTTTGATCTACCGCCATTATCGAAACTTTACATTTTCCTTCATTAATTTGCCCCACATAACGTAATACTTTGCCCTCTGATTTTGCTGCTTCCACACGAGCATTAAAATCAGCATCAAGCTGTGGCAACATTGCCATAAATTCATCGGTAGATTTGCCTTCAGCAAAACCTTTCGGTAATACACCTTCTACTTCTACATCGCAAAGCTCTAATTCCAATCCGGCTTCACGGGCTAAAATTAATAATTTGCGAGCCACATCCTGACCGGATAAATCATCACGCGGATCAGGTTCGGTAAAACCTTTTTCGCGGGCAAGTGCGGTCACTTTTGACAACGAAATGCCTTCTTCCAATTTACCGAAAATAAAGGAAAGCGAACCGGATAAAATCCCTTCAAAACGTTCCAATTCATCACCGGCAGCCAATAAGTTTTGTAAATTTTCAATCACAGGTAAGCCCGCCCCTACATTTGTTTCATAGAGGAATTTATGCTGACCGGCTTGAGCGTTCTTGCGTAACTCGTGGTAGTATTCCAATTCACGCGTATTCGCTTTTTTATTTGGTGTTACTACGTGGAAACCTTCTCTTAAAGCACGTGCATAAAGCCCGGCAACGGATTCCGCCGAAGTGCAATCCACAAATACAGGATTGACCACGTGATGTAATTTAATGAAAGAAAGTAATACATCAAAATCGGAAGGCTGTGTTGCATTTTCAAGATCAGTTTTCCAATTATCCAAATTCAAGCCATTTTCATCAAGCATCATTTTATTAGAGTTTGCTATGGCACAAACACGAATTTCAATGTCCTTCTTTGCCAAATATTCCTTCTGGCGTTTTACCTGCTCAATCAATTCACCGCCTACACCACCTACACCGACTAAAAACATATCCACTACTTTTTTATTATTAAAAAGGGCCTGGTGAGTCGCTTTGACTGCTTCAATTGCTTTATTCTGTGGCACAACCGCTGAGATAGAACGTTCGCTAGAACCCTGTGCAATCGCAATAATGTTAATATTTGCTTGGGCTAATGCCGAAAAGAAACGGGCGGCAATACCTTTGGCTTGCTTCATACCATCCCCTACGACAGAAATGATTGACATATCTTTAATCACTTCAATCGGCTCTAATTGATTAGCGTTCAGCTCGCTCGTAAACTCACTTTCAAGAGCTAAAAGTGCAGCCTCGGCAGATTTTACCGGCACACAAAAACTAATACTGTATTCTGAGGAGGATTGAGTGATGAGAATCACTGAAATACCGGCTCTTGACATAACGGAGAATATTCGAGATGCCATACCAACCATACCCTGCATTCCCGGTCCGGAAACATTAAACATAGCCAAATTATCCAAGTTGGTGATGCCTTTAACTTGTAACCCTTCGGATTTCTCATTACCATCAATAATTGATCCAGGGGCGGACGGATTACCGGTATTCTTAATGACACAAGGAATATTTTTTGGCAACAACGGACCAATGGTTCTAGGGTGAATCACTTTAGCACCAAAATAAGAAAGTTCCATTGCTTCTCGGTAAGATAGGGTTGGTAACAAACGAGCATCAGGTACTAAACGAGGATCACAAGTATAAACGCCATCAACATCCGTCCAAATTTCACACACGCTTGCGCCTAAGCAGGCAGCTAAACAGGCGGCGGAATAATCAGAACCGTTACGCCCCAAAAGTACCAACTCCCCTTTTTCATTACCTGCCGTGAAACCTGCCATTAATACGACCTTGTCTTTTGCAATGCTTGCCGCATCCACACGTTTGGTCGATTCTGCAATTTCAACGGAAGATTCTAAATAACCGCCCTTAGCTAATAATTGTTTTACCGGATCAACAATATGAACGCTATAACCACGAGCTTCAAACCAAGCTTTCATCATAGCAATCGAAAGTTTTTCGCCTCGGCAATCAATAGTCGCCTTCACCGCATCTTCTACTTTGCCCGCTTGGCGAATTTCTTCCAATAATCCCTTAATTTGAGAAAATTCCGCATCAATTAAAGCTTTCATACCCTCTAAATCAAATTGATTATTTTCAGCATGCAAGCCATTAATAATATTATAGAAAATTTCAAGAGCTTCGTTGAAATGCGTATCGATAGGTTGGTTTAAAGCGGCTTTTTCAGAAAGCGCAACAAGATGATTGGTGATTTTGGCCGGGGCGGATAAAACTCCTGCTGCCTGCTCGGTTAAATGAGCCTGTTCGATAAGTTTTGCGGCTTGGGAAAAACGTTCCGGATTCGCAAGGGAAGTACCGCCAAATTTGAGTACGCGCATAATTGATTCTCCTAGAAATATTTTATTTAAACTGATAAAAAAACCCGCATTCAGCTGAATTGCGGGCTTTCAATACTCTGTTTTCCGTGCATTAACCCGCCCCATTAAACATCGTAATAGTCATCATAATAATGGTAATAGAAAAAGTGCGGTTAATTTTCACAGTTTTTTTTATCTTTCAAAAATGAATGCGTTAAGAAATACCGAAATTTCATAAAGTTGTCAAACATAAAATAACAATTTAACCGAAATTTTCTCAAGCTAGTAAATTTCGTGTAAACTAACCGCACTTTGAATGAGGAGAATCCAATGGATATTCAATACAATTTACAACACATTCGGCAAAGTATTCATACGGCATGTGAACAAGCACAACGCCCTTTAAATGCGGTAAAACTACTGGCTGTATCTAAAACCAAACCTGTTTCTAATATTCTAGCGGCTTATCAAGCGGGACAAATCGCTTTTGGTGAAAATTATGTGCAAGAAGGGGTGGAAAAAATTCAATATTTCGAACAACAAAAAATCAAACTTGAGTGGCATTTTATCGGACCTTTGCAATCCAATAAAAGCCGTTTGGTAGCAGAGCATTTCGATTGGATGCAAACTCTTGATCGAGTGAAAATTGCCGAACGGTTAAATGAACAACGTCCTCAAAACAAAGCTCCGCTAAATGTGCTGATTCAAATTAATATCAGTGATGAAACAAGCAAATCCGGTATTCAACCCGAAACACTGTTCGAACTTGCAAAACACATCGAAAATCTACCGCACTTATGTTTACGCGGTTTAATGGCGATTCCTGCCCCAACAACAAATATTACAGAGCAAGAAAATGCCTTCAAAAAAATGGCGGAGTTATTTGAACAACTCAAACAAGCCTTTCCAAATCAGCGAATTGATACGCTTTCAATGGGAATGACGGACGATATGCCAAGCGCCATAAAATGTGGTTCAACGATGGTTAGAATTGGTACTGCTATTTTTGGCGCAAGGGATTATTCACATAAATAATTTATATTAATAAATCCGTACGTAAAACGTACGGTTTCCCTTTTTTCGGATTAAACTCTAACTCTTTAATTTCATACGTACATATAAAGAACGTTTTTCTACATATAACAAAAACCCCTGAACCTCTCGATTC
>NZ_MLHS01000091.1 GCF_001999335.1 Rodentibacter sp. Ppn85
TATCTACCTTATAAATATTAAAATTAAATTTAGACAGGACATATAAGTATAAGAATATCAAAGCTAACAATGTTAATTTTAAAACAGCAAAAAAATCACTTTTTCTCATCTTGAGACACTCCATTATAACTATCGTAAACTTTTTCAAATGAGTTAGTCATGATCTCTCTTACTATGGGGGCTATAACTCCTCTCCCGAAGAAACTATCTGAAGCGGAACCAACAATAGCACTACCGGTAGTTTTAGTAACATCATATTTTCTATTATCTTTAGCCCAATCAACTGTTACTCCTAGACCAATAGCAGGAAGCACCGGCATACCTGATGTAACTCCTCCTGTAGCTGTTGAGTAAAAAATATCAATCCCCAATTTAGTTAAATTATCTGAATTCATTTCTTTACCATTAATTATGTAATCGTAAGATTCAGAACCTGATTTAGTCATACCTGCAGCAAGAGCATTAGCTAAAACAATTTCTTTCTTTTGCTCTCCCATAGTTTTTACAGTGTTTCGTGCATAGCCCCTTGCACCATTAACACCTTTACCCACAATATCCGCATAAGTTAATTGTCCATTCACATACGCTTTATTCAGAGCATCATTCACAACCGGCAAGGTTTTATTTAATTGATTCTCTGCTTTTATTGCAGAAACAAACGCCTGATCGGCGACTTTTTCCAATTTACTCACACCTTTAACTAAAAGCGAACCGCCTCCAGTTCCAAGCAATAATGCAGCTTCTGCCGTTGAACGTTGTGCTTTTACATCAAACGAATTCTCTATCGTATTCGGATTTTGTATATGTTTAGCATACAGTTCTTGATAGAAGATTTCCTTATCTGTTCTATCTTTCGTTGTCCACCGACTCGGCAAATCAGAACGATATTTATCATCCAACGCATAAGCATACCCATAACCTTTTATGTAATTTCCTGAAACAATATCTCTCAAACTTCGGTTAATTTCATCCGGTGTTTCCCGACTACGTAAACTTTCCGATACATAACGTTGAAGATAACCATCTAATCGGCTCCACTCATCATCCGTCATTTGCTCAGGATGATTTCGTGCTTTATCCGCAAGATAATCACTTGTGTGGTCATCTTGTTCATAAGAAATAAATTCCATTATCTCTTTTTGTGAAGCTTTACCTTCTTTTATCTTTTTCTCAAGAGTGTCTCGTCTATCTTGAGAAAGCGTACTCAAGAAATTATGCTCCACCGCATTTTCCGCAATGATTATTCCTTTGCTAATAGTCGCCAGATTCTCCGCTCGATTGCCCTTGGCCGTTAAACCGCTTGCAACCCCCGCCGCCACTTTGCTTAAGG
>NZ_MLHS01000092.1 GCF_001999335.1 Rodentibacter sp. Ppn85
GACGCCACGCTGGCGTCCACTAAATCATTTAATTTTTTACGGACGCCAGCGTGGCGTCCCTACATATGAGATAAAATCTAAGTTTGCGCAACTGCTACATAATACCGATAATATGTAGAAAATGGGGATTTGCCCTATTTTTACCTTACTAAAGAACTTGGTTCTTCTACATTTTTCAATAACGCATATTTTTCGATCCAACCGATTACCCCCTCTAAATTTTCTTTTTTCATCAGATTGGTGAAAATAAACGGCTGACCGTTACGCATACGGTGGGCGTCTCGTTCCATCACGTTTAAATCTGCTCCCACGAATGGCGCAAGATCGGTTTTATTGATAACCAGTAAATCTGAGCGGGTAATACCCGGCCCGCCTTTACGTGGAATTTTTTCACCTTGTGCCACGTCGATCACGAAAATGGTGACATCCGCCAAGTCCGGGCTAAAGGTGGCAGAAAGGTTATCCCCACCTGATTCAATGAACACGATTTCCACATCAGGGAAACGGGCTACCATTTCATCAACCGCCTCTAAGTTCATTGAGGCGTCTTCACGGATTGCCGTATGCGGGCAGCCGCCGGTTTCCACGCCCATAATACGTTCAGGGGGAAGCAGACTATTTTTGGTTAAAAACTCCGCATCTTCTTGGGTGTAAATATCATTGGTGATTACTGCAATACTGTATTTGCCGGCAATTTCACGAGTGAGTTTTTCAATTAGCGCCGTTTTACCTGCCCCGACCGGGCCGGCTACGCCGATTTTAATGTAATTACGCATTGGTTTTCCTTAGTAAAAATAGGTTAGAAATGACCGCACTTTTGACTTCCGTCGTTTACGGAGAAATGAATAAATTTATTTATGACATATATAATCGAGTATAAAGCTGTTCATGTTGCATTGCCCGAATATCGTTAGCGAGTGTGGCAGCGCCAAGCCAGTCAAGATCCGGATTTAAGCTTAATTCTACTGCTTGTTGCAATGGTTGACGCAAGCCGAACAAAATATCTTGTCCGTCCATTTGACTTAACGGAATTAATTTCACACCGTTAGTGATCACACCGACGGCTGCGTTGTAATAAAAGGCATAGAGCGTATCGGCTTTGGTGAGGCCCATTGCTTGGGCGATCATGGCGAACACGATAGGGAAGTAGCCTTGTACGCGTTTTTCGGTGATAGCTTGATGATATGCCGTTAGAACAGGATGATTTTCATAGCGAATGAAAATTTTGAGCAACCGCACGCCGAGCTTAAAACTTCCTTCACGGCTTTCACGAGCAACCTTAGTGGCGGAAAGTTCCCGATCCAGTTCGCATAAGCAGTCGAAATTGTAACTTTCCATTGCATCAAAGGAAAGGGAAAGATAGGCGCCATCATTGTAAATCCAGTTTTGTAACAGCTGGGTTTGAAGATAGTTTTCAAGCGTAGCTTTGTTTTCCACAATACGTTGTTGGACAAAGGTTTCCAAACCGTTGGAATGGTTAAATCCGCCAATAGGTAAGGTTGGATCAACCAAGTGTAGCAATGCGCCTAAGTCGGCCAAACTACGGTTTAATGCTGATGCCAATTTCCGTCTCCGTGGTGATGATAACTGCCGTGTGAATGAGCGTGATCGTGTCCGTGCGAATGAGCGTGTCCTTGTGCGGAATTGGCACGCAACGCTTGGCTTAAACGGCGTTCTGCTTTTTGCGGATTAAATCCTGCGGCTTGTAGCCAGTCAAACATCGGTTTGTCGTAAGGTAAGGTGACTTCATCTCCATCTAGAAACAGCGGTGAATGTTTATTACCGATTTCATAACAGGCTCGCGCCATTTCAGGTAAAGTTTTCGGTGAAAGTACGATGACTTCACTTGGTAAAATTTCAATCGCTATTGCCAGTTCATGGCTAATAAACACCACATCATTATGTTTCAAGCGTTGCCCTTCTTTGAGCAAACGAAACGCCACCTCACGCCCTGTATCAGTGGTTTTCCGTAAAATATTGCGTTCACTTTCATACCACTGCAACGCTACACGCTCAATGGTTTGAGTCGTGATTTTACCTTCTTGTTGGAGGTCGGTTAAATTTCCCAAGATGTTTTCCATAATGGGAAGAATTGGGTTAATAATTTTCATATTTTTTCTTTATTCCATAAGAACCAAAGGTAATAAGCTAACTTAGGTTAAGCATAATCCTCATTACTTAATTTGTAATGTTATGGCAATGTAAAATAGCCCTCGCCGACTTCAATAACTTGACCGCCCACATGAATAATTTATTGTTGATCAAGACGAAGAAAGAGACGATTCGGACGACCCATATCATCGCCTTGAAAAATTTTTCTCGTTAATGGGTATTGCCCTAAAGATAAATAATAAGCTCCTAAATTAGCGCAAGCCGAACCGGTTCCCCCATCTTCATACACAGCACCATTGTCGGTATAGAAAAAGCGAGAATAAATCGTTTCTCCTTCTTCAAACCATAAATAAATCGCCGAACGCCCCTGATCGCGTTCACAGATTTTTTCCAGCATTTTTCCATTAATGTGAGCCTGTGATAAAGCATTGCGATCAGTCAGTTGCAAGAGTAATTGAGGTGAGCCGCTGTTTAACCAATAAGCGGTTGGGTAAATTTGCTCTTCTTCTAATCCTACCGCTTGGGCTAATTCCGACTGCTCGGCAAGACTGTTTTTTTTCTCAAAACCTTGAATAGCTATTTCAGCCTGATTGTTTTTGGCTCTAACTTCAATCATTTTAGCTCGGGTATTTAAACTAAATTTTTCCGGCAGATGATGTAAGTTCTGAAGCAAACAAGATACACCTATAGTTGGGTGTCCTGCCAACGGCAGTTCATAGTGAGGTGTAAAAATACGTAAATCTGCAAGCGCATTTTGCGATGAAAAAGCAAATACCGTTTCACTCAAATTAAATTGTTTGGCAATTTGTTGCATTTCATCATCAGTTAAGCCATCGGCTAAAGGAAACACAGCTAAGGGATTGCCGGAAAAATGCTGTTCGGCAAAGACATTCACTAATTTAAAAAGATATTGTTTTGGCATTATTTTTTCCCTTTTCCATCATTACAAAATTGAGTAGTGGCGTATCGACGTATCATTACAAATCTTGCTTTAAAAATGACCGCACTTTAGTGTTCTTTGCAAGACCATTCTGTGACTTCCAATTTGATTACAGCAATTTTTTGCAATTCTCGCTCCTCAAACTGCCAATCGCTTTTTTGTGTATAGTTTGCCATCAGGTACTGTAGCGCAGTGATTTTTTCAGCTTCATTTTCGATGATGGAAATTTCGCCTTTTCCTATAATACTTTGATATAAAAAGGAATAACTGCAAGCCGTTTCTGCTTTAACGATTTCATGTTTACGATCCATTTCAAAGGCGGCAATAGGATTTTGTTGGATTAAATCTATCTTTTTACCTTTGACAAATCCATGAAAATAAAGCGTTAGGCTGTTGTTGTTTGTATGAAAACCAAAATTTAATGGCACAATATAAACACTTTCTCCATCACGTAAACCTAAACGGCAAACATCACATTGCGCCATAATTTTTAACATTTGATTGTAATCGGTTATGGTGCGATCTCGGCGGCGAATTTTTGAGTTTTCCATTTTATGCTTTATTCCTCATTATATTGCTTAGAACATAAAATACCGCTGAGCCAATGGCACTTTCTCGACGGGTTCACAAGTGATAAGTTCGCCGTTCACTCGAACTTCGTAGCGCTCCGGATCGACAGTAATTTCAGGTGTGGCATCATTATGAACCAAGTCTTTTTTGCCAATATTACGGCAGCCTTTTACCGCAATCAGCTCTTTTTCGATACCAAAATTTTCTTTAATTTTCGCATCAACACCGGCTTGTGACACGAAGTACACAGCGGTTTGGACGGTAGCTTTGCCTTGGCTGCCATACATCGGGCGGTAGAATACAGGTTGTGGTGTAGGGATTGAGGCATTCGGATCGCCCATTTTGGCATAGCTAATCAAGCCTTTTTTGATAACGGTTTCAGGTTTTACACCGAAAAACATCGGTTTCCATAACACAATATCGGCAATTTTGCCGACTTCTAATGAGCCAACGTGATCAGCAATACCGTGAGCAATAGCCGGGTTGATGGTATATTTGGCAATATAGCGTTTAATACGGAAGTTATCGTTGCTTTCGCTACCGATCTTGCCTTGTTGTGCTTTCATTTTGTCTGCGGTTTGCCAAGTACGGGTGATCACTTCACCGACACGCCCCATTGCTTGCGAGTCGGAACTCATAATTGAGAATACGCCGATATCGTGCAGAATATCTTCTGCGGCAATGGTTTCAGGACGGATACGACTGTCTGCGAACGCGACATCTTCCGGTACACACTTATCTAAATGATGACAAACCATCAACATATCTAAATGTTCGTCAATGGTGTTTACGGTGAACGGACGGGTCGGGTTGGTAGAGGCCGGAAGAACATTCGGATATATTGCCGCTTTAATAATATCGGGAGCGTGTCCGCCGCCTGCGCCTTCGGTATGGAAAGTGTGGATCACTCGTCCGTCAATGGCTTTCATCGTGTCTTCTAAGAAGCCGCCCTCATTGAGTGTATCGGTGTGGATCGCCACTTGTACGTCCATTTCGTCTGCTACTTTCAGTGCCGCATCGATGACTGCCGGTGTTGCGCCCCAGTCCTCATGAATTTTCAAACCTAACGCTCCGGCACGAATTTGTTCTCTTAACGGCTCAAGAGTTGAACAGTTACCCTTACCGAAAAAGCCGACATTGACAGGCAATGCCTCTGCCGCTTGAAACATTCGTTGCAGATTCCACGCTCCCGGTGTACAGGTGGTGGCATGCGTACCGTCTGCCGGGCCTGTACCGCCGCCAATTAATGTTGTTGTACCGTTTTCGAGGGCGTGTTGGGCTTGTTGCGGGCAGATAAAGTGAATGTGGGTATCAATTCCCCCTGCGGTCGCAATTAAATTAGCGCCATTATGGACTTCTGTGCTGACACCGATAATCATATTTGGGGCAACACCGTCCATTGTATCGGGGTTGCCGGCTTGGCCTATGCCAACGATTCGTCCGTCACGAATACCAATATCCGCTTTGATGATGCCAAGTTTCGCATCAATAATCATCACATTAGTGATGACAAGATCGAGGACATTGGGGTTATCACGCGTTGCCGTACCGGATTGTGCCATACCGTCGCGGACGCTTTTTCCACCGCCAAACTTACATTCATCACCTTGAGTGAGTAAATCTTGTTCAATGGTTGCCCATAAATCCGTATCGCCTAAACGCACGCTATCACCCACCGTTGGGCCATAAGTTGCGACATATTGGGCTCTTGGAATTGTTAATGCCATTATTTCCCCCTACAATTTGCCGTCGATTTTATTATGGAAACCGTAAATCACTTTGTTTCCGCCAAATTCTACTAACTCCACGGTTTTGACCTCACCCGGCTCAAAACGCACTGCATTGCCTGAGGGTACGTTTAAACGCATACCACGGGCTAAAGTGCGGTCAAATTCAAGGGCGTTATTGGTTTCAAAAAAGTGGTAATGTGATCCAACTTGAATTGGACGATCACCTTTATTAACGACGTCGATTTTTACGGTGTTCCGTCCAATATTTGCATGGATATCACCATTTGCTAATTTGTATTCACCTGGGATCATTGTGTTTATTCCTTTGTTTTGTTTCGTTTACAAAGGGAGAAAAGAGCGGTTGTTTTTCATTGACTTTTACCACTTCAACTACAATTCTTCCTTAGTAGCAGTGTTTAACCTGAATTATCTAATTGGATTATGTACGGTAACGAGTTTTGTACCATCGGGAAAGGTTGCTTCAATTTGCACTTCGTGTACCATTTCGGGAATGCCTTCCATAACATCATCGACAGTTAAAAGCGTTGCACCGTACTGCATTACTTCTGCTACTGTCATACCATCACGAGCAGCCTCTTGTAAATGGCTGGCAATATAAGCGATAGATTCAGGATAGTTTAATTTTACGCCACGGGCTTTGCGTTTTGCCGCAAGCTCACCTGCAAGAAAAAGCATTAATTTTTCTTGTTCTCTTGATGTTAAATGCATAGTTGTCTTCTCTCTTTTTTATGGATTAAATAAATTACTGAGTTTTTCCGAACTTACTTTGCTGTGATCGACTTTGCCTTTAATCCATAGAACAAACCAAGCTGTAACAATAAAGCCGATAGTATAAGGGGCTAAACCGATTTTTTCCACGCCAAATTGGATACAAATTGCAAGCATAATGCCGAAAATTACGTAAACAAGGTCTCGGAATCGGTTGCCGGAAAAGGCGCAGGCAAGCAAAATTGCAGAGAAACTATAAATGCCGTTTGCCAATTGATTTGGTTCAATATCAAACAGAAAACCCGCCAATGTAGGGCTGATGATCGTTGCACTCATTCCCCAAGTCGCCACAGTTGGCGAGCTGATGGCGATAGCGATAAATAACAGAATACCTGTGATGAGGCTTCTGCCAAAATTGACTTCCGCCCATGCATAAAAGGGTTGTTTGATGGATTCTAATGTTGCGGTGTGATCCACAAGCTCCGGCGTGGTTTGCCATAAACCGAATAACCCGATTTGTGAGATACCCCAGCAAAAAATCCAACAGGTGAACACGAAAGGAAAAGTGTAGGCAACCCAATTTCTTTTGGTAAATTCTCGCATAACCAAGGTTGCGACAACTGCACTGATAACACCTAACAGAAAGACAAGGAATGAAACGCCGTTTAACCCAAAGGTGAACATGGTACACATAAAAGCAAGGCTAGCATTAAAACCGTATAAACCTTGTTTGATTTCTTCTTTAGGATAATTGAGTTTAATCGCTGTTAATGTGCCGATGATAGCGCCCAGTAAACAACCGATACCTAGAGCCCAATGGCTGAAAAACATGGCAATACAGATGATGAGACCTGATAAACCGTTTTTTTGTAAAAAAATTTGCCCGATTCCAACAAGAACAATTTTTATGAATTGCATAAAAAATACCCTCCCCATAAAATAATTTCCTTATATTCTAAAGGGGGTTTTTAAGATTTAAAGTATTAATCTCTATTTTTACAATACTTAAATATTAAATTAAATAATATTTAAGTATTGGCTTATATATTAAATGTTATTTTGTTTTTTAAGGCAATAAATATAAAGGCGTATATAATGA
>NZ_MLHS01000093.1 GCF_001999335.1 Rodentibacter sp. Ppn85
TTTGAAAGGCTTAACGATTAATTAACAAAATGTTCATCGTGCTTAGGTGACGATCTTTTTAACAAATCTTGTAAATAAGCGATTGATTAGTGTAATTTTGATCTACAATAAGTGCGGTTAAATTTTAAAATATTTTTAAGGAGAGAATATGCAAGAATTAATTAAAAATGTATTGTCGTTAGATATTGCTCTCAATCAAGCGATTGTTAAAAAACTTGAAGAAGGGCGGTGGGCAGGTTTTTTAAATCATCAACAAGTCGCACAGCTTTGTCGGGATTTTGATCATAAACCTTTGGCGTTGGCAATGCATTTGCTTCCCATTGCGGCTTGTTACAGCCATGCGGGAATTTCCCATTTTAATGTTGGTGCGGTGGCAATAGGCGAACAGGGTGATTTTTACTTTGGCGCGAATCAGGAGTTTGCCGATACGGCGATTCAGCAAACTATTCATGCGGAACAAAGTGCCATTAGTCATGCGTGGTTGCGTGGTGAAACAAGGATTACCGATATGGTCGTCAACTATACCCCCTGCGGTCATTGCCGACAATTTATGAATGAGCTGCACGGTGCGGAACGTTTAAATATTCATTTACCCCATAGTTTAAATAATCCTTTGCAGAATTATTTGCCGGATTCTTTTGGGCCGAAAGATTTAAATATCGCGACACATCTATTAGCAAAAGAAGATCATCATTTGGCTGCTAATTATGCCGATAAATTGATTAATCAAGCGATTTTAGCTGCGAATCAATCTCATTGCCCTTATTCCGAAAGCCCTCACGGTATTGCGATATTATTTAAAAATGGTGAGGCGATTAGCGGGCAATATGCAGAAAATGCGGCGTTTAATCCAAGTTTGCCTGCTTTACAAACCGCCTTGAATTTTGCTTATCTCAATAATAAAAAACTAGAGGATATTCAGCGTATCGTGATGGCTGAGCGGGCCGTAAATTTGAGCTATAAAAGCATGGCTGAACAGCTTTTACGGGCCTTAAATTTACCTGAATTGGAATATGTGGGCGTATAGCAAAATAGGTAGAGCGATCTACCCGTCTTATTTGTCTTCCGTTTGAAAACGTTGAGCAATTTCTTGAAAAAGCATTTGTATTTGTTCGGCACGGTGTCCTAGTACTCGAAGCATAATTCCTCCTTGGTTTAAGAGTGAGGCGCCAACCAGCATGTTTTCTTCTTCAGCAATTCGTGTGTGAACAGATTGTAAAATAGCTTTCAATTCAACCGCACTTTTGCCT
>NZ_MLHS01000094.1 GCF_001999335.1 Rodentibacter sp. Ppn85
TAATCTACGTCAGCCCCATTTTTTATGGACGCCAGCGTGGCGTCCCTACCTATGAGATAAAATTTAAGTTTGTGCAACGGCTACATAATACCGGATATTTTTAATCATTCTAATTTTTCTTCAATTATCCAGCAACGAAAACAAGCTGAAATTCGACCGCACTTTATTCTTTTGCGATATTATGCCGCAGTGTCTCCAGTATCAATCATTTCAATCGCTTATCAAATAGGCCGTACTCGGTACACGACATATTTTTTCATAATTAAACGTCAATATATTAAGTCAAATTTGATGTTCGTTAATGATAAAAAAGCCCACGCTAAGGTGGGCAAATGGAGTAAGAAAGTTTTATTCTTTAACTGACCGACGAAGATCAAATTTATCAGACACAAAGCCGTATAATGTCCAGCCGATAAAGGTGGCGATTGAACCATATAACATTGCTTGCTCACCGGCTGCATAAAGAGCATATATGCTATATACCGAACCGATAAATGCAACAAACACAGTTGTTTTATATTTTCGCGTTGGCACATTTTCCGCTTTTAGCAAAACAGCTAATGCCGCCATGGAAAGCAAGTATGGAATAACATTGGTTACCACTGCTAAATCAACCAATACATTAAATTGTTTATTTAATGACGGACTGATTGTTAATAAAGATAATAGGGTTTGAATTGCCGTAATGGTTACCATACCGATAATTGGTGCATCTTTGCTTGTGACTTTTTTGAAAAATGCCGGGAAGTATCCTTCTTCTGCAGAAGATTTAAATACTTGTGCAATAGTGAATTGCCAGCCTAATAAAGAACCGAAACAAGACATGACCATTAATCCCATAATGACTTTACCGACGGTTTCATTAAACATGTGGGCAAATGCCAACCCGAATGGTGCCGTAGATTGTGCTAAATCCATATTTGGTACAATACCGGCAATCACGTTAGTTGAAACAATGTAGATTACTGCAGCACCAATTGTTCCGCCTAATACGGCAATAGGTACGTTTTTTTCCGGATTTTCAACAGCATCGGCATTTGCACAAGCTGATTCTAAACCTAAGAATGCCCATAAAGTCATAGAAATAGAAACACCAATTGCTTCAAAGGTTGGGACATTGTGAGGGTTCCAAGAGTTTATATAGAGTGAACCGTCGAACCAGTACCAACCGACGATACAAAGACCAACGACGGGAATGATTACTCCCCAAATAGTGAATGAACTAATATTCCCGGTAATTCTTGCTCCGCCAAAGTTAAGGACAGTGGCAAGCCACAATGTAACAATTGTCCATAATGCAATGGATAATGGCGAAAGGGTTGTGCCGAATAGTTCAGAACCGTAGCCTACTGCAGAAATTGCGATTGCCGTGTTGGCGATAACTAAAGAGACACCATAGGTATAATTTGCCATGAAGTTACCCGCTTTACCGAAAGAATATTCGGCATAGCCACCCATACCACCGGATTTTTTACTGAACATCCCGCATTGTGCAAATGCGTAGGCAAGAGCAGTAGAGCCGACAGCGGTAACTAACCAAGATACGATAGAAATGGTGCCTATTTCTGCTAGTTTTGTTGGTAGCATGATGATACCGGAGCCCATCATGTTTACCATAGTGAGTATGGTAAGTTGCACCACACCGATTTTATTACTTTTTGTACTCATAATTTATTCCTCAAGTACGGTCAATATTCTTATTGAAAAATGACCGCACTTTTTTAGCTATTAATGTTCATTTAATACATAACCGTATGCACGAGTTCGTCCGTCAGGATCTTTTTGTAGATAGACCCCTTGGATTTCCGGTGCAAAGCCGGGTAAGGTATTAATTCCTTCTTCTAGCGCTAAGAAATATTGTTGAGCGGTTGTACTCCATCTTTCTCCCGGTACTACGCATAAAACGCCTGGAGGATAAGGAAGCGCACCTTCTGCAGCAATTCTGCCTACAATATCCGTTAGTGAAATTAATTCCACATTGTTGCGAATTAACTCAATATTGGCATCGTGAGGGTTCATTGCATACTCAGGCAAGGTGGCTTTACGGAATAAGTCTTTTTGTAATTGTTTTACATTGCGGCTGACATAGAGGTTATGCATTTCTTGGCATAGTTGGCGAATGGTATAACCTCTGTAGCGTTCCTCATTATTTTTGTAAACGGTTGGCAATACATCTTGTAATAACGAATCTTGTTTGATATGTTTTTCAAACAATGCGATTTGGGCGACTAAGGTTTGCATTTTTGTTAAGGTTTCAGCAGGCGTTAACAAAAATAAGATGGAGTTCAAATCGCATTTTTCCGGGATAATACCGTTTTCACGTAAGTAGTTTGCTAAGATGGTAGCCGGAATACCGAAAGATTCATATTCACCGCTTTCTAGGCTAATACCCGGTGTAGTGAGCAAGAATTTGCAAGGATCAACGAAGTATTGTTCATCTTCATAACCTTCAAATTTATGCCATGTATCGGTTGGATGGAATTTGAAGAACTCAAGATTTGTAGCGATTTCTTCAGTATCGTAATCCTGCCATTTTTTGCCTTTTATCGTAGTTGGAATAAACGGACGAATCAGTTCGCAATTATTTAAGACTAATTTACGTGCTTCAATCCCTACTTTTACACAATCATGCCATAAACGGCGGCCGGCTGCGCTACCTTGAATTTTGGCATTCACATCAAGTGTTGCGAATAACGGGTAGAATGGACTGGTAGAAGCATGCAACATAAAGGCATTATTAAAGCGTTTATGGTTAACGTAACGACTTTGACCTTTAATATGCTTATCTTTTTTGTGAATTTGGGAGGCCTGTGAGAAACCTGCTTGTTGTTTATGAACGGATTGCGTCACGATAATACCGGGATCGTTTTCATTAAGTTCTAACAAGAGAGGAGAGCAATCTTTCATCATTGGAATGAATTGTTCGTAACCTACCCAAGCGGAGTCAAATAAAATATAGTCACAAAGATGACCAATTTTATCTACTACTTGACGTGCGTTATAGATAGTACCATCGTAAGTACCTAATTGAATAACAGCCAAACGGAACGGACGTTTTTTATCCGCACTTTCCGGCGCTACCTCTTTGATTAAATCTCTTAAATAGCTTTCTTCAAAGCAGTGACTATCAATACCGCCGATAAATCCGAACGGATTACGTGCAGTTTCAAGATAAATAGGGGTTGCACCTGCTTGAACTAACGCACCGTGATGGTTGGATTTGTGGTTGTTTCGGTCGAATAAAACAAGATCACCCGGAGCTAGAATGGCGTTTAATGCAACTTTATTCGCAGAGGATGTGCCGTTTAATACAAAATAAGTTTTATCGGCGTTAAACACTTGTGCTGCATGTTTTTGTGCATCGCAAGCAGCCCCTTCGTGAATAAGTAAATCACCCAGTTTCACATCAGCATTACAAATATCCGAACGGAAAATGTTTTCTCCGTAGAAATCATAAAGGAAACGACCTGCCGGATGTTTGCGATAATATTGACCACCTTGATGACCTGGACAGTCAAAGGCAATATTCCCCATTTCTACATATTCGCTGAGCATTTTGAAGAATGGAGGAAGCATTTTTTCTTCATAAAGTTTAGCGGCCGTTTCAATTTGACGGCTATAAAGCTGGATATCATAACCATTGAAATCTTGGATATGATAAACCGAATCATAAAATTCGGGTGAAAGCGGTTGCTCGGCTGTTTGCACAACAAAAACAGGAATATTAAATTCTGTTTCTTTAATGGAACCAATAAATTGCGCCACATCAGAAGAACTTAATACGATAGCAGCAATATCAGTAAAATCAGTTTGCTTGATTTCCACCATATCTCTTTGAGTTAAGAAATATTGAGTAACTGCCGGGCTATATGCAATTTTTAATTTAAGCATAATAAACTCCTTTATATTTTTTGAGATAAAAAACTCCTTGCATTGCATTATAAAAATAATGCATGCTTTATTTTTTTAAACAACAAGGACACTTATCACTAATTAATAAATGTTAGTGACTGATTCTTATTTATTTAAAATAGGGTATGATAGCTTGAAATAAGAGATAGTGACTTTATTTAGTCATGTTTATTTTTCAAAGCTGAGATCTCTCTGAATAGTAAATGGTACTATTAGAGAGCTAAATGAGCTGGTTTATTTTGAGATGCAAAAACAGAATAGGAAAAACAAGAACGATGTGATGGCATCATAATATGTCTCGTTCTGCGAATATGCGCCATTAAAGACCGCCCTTTTATTGGATTAAGGTTTAAGAGGTGTGAAATTTTTGTGTATACTTGCATAGAGTCCTCCTTATATCTATACAATTCAACATC
>NZ_MLHS01000095.1 GCF_001999335.1 Rodentibacter sp. Ppn85
ATTTGGTGTTTAAGCTACCGTGCTGTCTTCTTCCGCTTAACTTAAAACAAGTGCGGTCAAAAACGCCCTCATTTTCAACCGCACTTTTTAGTTTTAATTAATCCGCCACCCAGATTTTTTCTAGCTCTTTTGTTTCGGGATGATATTTATAGACATTAATTCCGCCTCGCCCGTATTGCCCTGTAACGAGAATATTGGCTTTATAAGCGGAGGCAATGCTTAAATTTCCTTGTGATACTCGGGGATCTTGTCCGATTTCCACATAGGCTTGAATCCACGGATCACCGGTAGAGTAAATCGGCGCTAATTCGCTATAGCCACGAGCAAACAAAATAAAATCTTTTTCTGACACAAATGCAACGGTATTTATATGCATTAAATAAGTTATACTTTTACCTTTAAATTTATCAGGAATAGGTAACAATTTGCTGGTATCACGCGTTTTCGTTTTTTTATCAAAAATGCCATCTATATCCGCTAATCTAATTCTGTGAGTTGGATTAGGCACCGACCACATATAACGTCTGGCATTTTCACTCACTGCAACCACCCATTTCCCATCGGGACTAATTATTCCCATTGTTCTTCCTGAATTACCGTATAATCTTGCAAGAGGTTTTAACGTATTTTTATCCCATAATGTCACCCCTTGATAACTGTCTTTTTTATATTTATCAGGGTTGACCGGATTAGCGGTTAATTTTGTTTCAGCCACTTCACCATTACGACTATCCCATCCGTTTCCAACGGATAAAAATTTATCACCGACAATCGAAAAGGTATAAGGCTGAATAGGGCTAATTGGCACATCGGTGTAAATCGGCACTAAATCCTTGCCATATCCTTTATAAAATTTTCCCCATTCATCTGCCGATAAATAAAACGATTTATCCGCTGAAATAACTTGTCCCTCTGTTTTAAAATGTGGAAATTGTAAAACTTCTTTGCCCTCAACATTTTGGATATGCACAACATTATTGTTGTCTTGCCACATAAACTCATGGCTATCGGGAATAAAATAGGCACTATACGGATTGGCATTTTTGGCAAGAAGTTTCTTTTCTTTCTTGGTTAAATCCCACAATACTAATTCATCTTTTCCATGTGCACTAATCGCGTATTTGCCATCACTAGAAACACCCAGTGATACGACACCTGACATTGAATTACAGCCAATAGTAAATAAAGATAAAATAATTAAAATGAGTAAATTTGGTAATTTCATATATCCCTCCTAATAACGCCCAAACTTTGAGTTTTTCTTAATTCTATCAATAATCCATTCCTTATAACTTTTCTCATAGATTAAAGGAAATACCTTATTTTTTTCACTCATTCCCTCCCATTCATATTCCCATTCACGCATAGCGGAATGAGTAATAAAATAGGGTATTTTTTTATTTTTATCTTTAACGTCTTCTATGACTTGAGGAAAAAATTCTACTTTTTTCGAATCACTTATATCTTTAATAAAGCTATCAAAATACAATTCTTTATCTTTTTTGCTCAGTTCCCCTTTCTCATTTTCCCCTAGAACCGAATACAAATCCCCCCTTGCACCCAACGGCGGGCGAATATCCATATTAATTTG
>NZ_MLHS01000096.1 GCF_001999335.1 Rodentibacter sp. Ppn85
CACTTAAATTGCTTTGGGAGCTTCCTTCTCTATCACCTAAATCAACATAAGCCTTTATCGAAGAATCACCTACCGTATAAATAGGGTGAATACGAGCATATAAGTTTCTGTCGATCAAAATAAAATCTTTATTAGACAAAAATGCGATAGATAATACATCAAATAATTGTGCGACTTGAAAACTCTCAAACTTTTTAGGGATTATAAGGTCATTATTACTTTCATAATGACCAGTCTTCTCATTGTAAATTTCTCCAATATTAATAAATTTTCTCTTAGAATCACCTAAAGACCACATAAAATTACCTCTATGGGTACTTCCTGTCACAATCCATTTCCCATCAGGACTAAGTTTTCCTGTTGTTCGTCCAGTATTTCCATATAATTTTGCGATAGGTTTTAATGTTGTTTTATTCCATAAAGTGACACCTGAATAGCTGTCTTTTTTATTTATCAGGGTTGACTGGATTGGCGGTTAATTTGGTTTCAGCCACTTCACCATTACGACCACGCCGACCATTTCCAACAGACAAAAATTTATCACCGACAATCGAAAAAGTATAAGGCTGACTAGGGCTAATCGGGGCATCGGTATAAATCGGCACTAAATATTTACCACGTCCTTTATAAAATTTTCCCCATTCATCTGCGGATAAATAAAACGATTTATCAGCCGAAATAATTTGTCTCTCTGTTTTAAAATGTGGAAATTGTGAAATTTCTTTTCCTTCGACATTTTGGATATGCACAATATTATTATTGTCTTGCCATATAAACTCGTGGCTATCGGGAATGAAATAGGCACTATACGGATTAGCATTTTTGGCAAGAACTTTCTTTTCTTTCTTGGTTAAATCCCACAGTACTAATTCATCTTTTCCATGTGCACTAATCGCGTATTTACCATCACTAGAAACACCCAGTGATACGACACCTGACATTGAATTACAGCCAATAGTAAATAAAGATAAAATAATTAAAATGAGTAAATTTGGTAATTTCATATATCCCTCCTAATAACGCCCAAACTTTGAGTTTTCAGTAATTCTATCAATAATCCATTCTTTATAACTTTTCTCATAGATTAGAGGAAATACCTTATTTTTTTCACTCATTCCCTCCCATTCATATTCCCATTCCCGCATGGCAGAATGAGTGATGAAATATGAGATCTTTTTATTTTCATCTTTTGGATTTTCAATCGTTTGAGGGAAAAACGCTATTTTTCTATTCTGATTGTTAATATCTGATGATTCTTTGATAAATTCATCATAATAAGCTTCTTTTTCCTTTTTATTTAACAAGTTACCTCTTGCATTGACACCCAGCACCGAATACAAATCCCCCCTCGCCCCTAACGGCGGGCGAATATCCATATTAATTTGTTGCCAATCATGCACAAGGGTATAAGACAAAATCTCAATAATATGCTCCAACACTGCCTT
Source organism: Rodentibacter sp. Ppn85 (assembly GCF_001999335.1). Taxonomy (GTDB): domain Bacteria; phylum Pseudomonadota; class Gammaproteobacteria; order Enterobacterales; family Pasteurellaceae; genus Rodentibacter. The sequence continues at coordinate 1,446 of NZ_MLHS01000096.1, forward strand.
TTGAATCGGGTCGCCTTTTTTAAACCGTCTAAAACAGCTCCAAGGGCGTAAATAATAAATCTCATCGGAAATCCCACCGTGTTTGGACAGTTTTTCCGCTTCCGCCTCGACGGCTTGACGAATACGTGTTTGGTTTAATGCGTTTCGTTGAATATTGTCACAGATAAATTCCCGTTGACGGCTATCGGTCACATCCCGACACCCGTATTTATCTTTTAACTTTTCAATGCGGATATATTCGTCCGAAATCTCTTTGGTAAATCCTTGTTGATAAGCATCGGCGGATTTACTGCCCGGTTTATTGATACCGAAGGTCGCACTATTGTCAAACATCGTAATCGTAAACTTAGCCTGATTGGCATTAACATAATAATCGCCCAACG
>NZ_MLHS01000097.1 GCF_001999335.1 Rodentibacter sp. Ppn85
TTTTTATAAGATTCTTTTAATTCATTAAAAATATTATCATTTTCTATAATAAAATCTTTAATTTCTGAAAAGCCATTTTGATAGAATATTTTCTCTATTTCTAATAGTTTATTTTCTATGTCATTGATTTTATCATCATCTAGGTCAAATTCATCACTGTTCACCCAGAATGGGCTAGAACCATAAATTTTTCTGATTCCGATTAGAATATTATTTATTTCTTTTAAATCATCATCAGGTATTTTTGATAAAAATGTTCTAAGAAACCCTCTATTAATCTCTGCACATCTTTTCTCAAAAGCTTTATTGAAATTTCTTTTTATTCTTAAAAGATCAGATTGACACGCTTGCCAATTACTATAGATCTCTTTTACTAATTTTTCATTATTCATACCTTAATCTCCCCATTCAGTAACTTAGGTAGTAATTTATCTCTAATTTTAGTTAAAAAAGAATTTTCTATATCATTCATAGCAATTTTAGAAAAACTCTCTTTTACTATTTGTCCAAATAATTCTGTTAGCTCTACATTTGGAACAACAATTTCTTTAATTAAAAAATCAGGAAAATGTCCTTTATATTCAGTAAATTCTTGTTTTCCGTATGTAGCTAAATAAGTCCAATAAATATCTGTTTCTTCCCCCCTGAAAGCGAAAACATTTTGAATAGTACTAAAATCATAACAAATTAACCTCATATAGCAAGTATGATTAGCAAAAACAATGGCGGGCTTTTCTATGCTTGCTATTACTCCTGCTTTATCGTTGTGGTAGCCAATAATGCCTGATTTCCCTTGGTCTAAAACAGGGACTAAGCCCTCTGGAAAAGTTGTTTTTTGGCTGTATTTTTTGCCTACGGGGATTTTCTTGATAACATCTTCGATCTTTTTCACTCCCTACCCCCTCGGCACGTCCCCAAATCCTTCAACTTCTTCAAACTCACTTGGGAAGGTGGCGGCGAGTTGTTGAAGTTGGTGGTATTGGTCGGGGTTTTCGGTTTGCAAGCGGTCGAGTTCGGCGGCATTTTTGCCGGAAATCACACTCATTGCGGCACGTTCTGCCTGTGCGGGTGTTAAGCCGTCCGCAAGGGCAGTGGCTTTGGCTCGCACGGGGTCGAAATCAATAAACCAACTTTTAAATATCGCTTGGGTGATATTTTCTAGGGTTTGGTTGATTTGAGTGTTGAGTTCGATTTTTTCATCTAATGTCTTTAACTTATCTATAATTTTATTTTGAATATCAATAGATAATTTAGGGATTTTTACTTTCTTTAAATCTTTTAAGTTAATAACTTTTTGTACAGAGCCTAAAGAAAAGGAATTTAACTGTTTTTTTCCATTAGGAGATATTAGATAATACATAATAAAATATGGATTAAATGAATTGTTTGGTCTAATTAGTCCAACTTGTCTAGCAATATTAAAGCCAATAAACTCTTTAGTTGTTACTGCAACTTCACCAGGATTTCCAACTAATGAAATTAATACTTCATTTCCTTTTAATAAAGTTCTTCTATATTTATTGCTAACTTCATTTGATATGGTTCTTAACTGTTCAAATAGAATTTTTCCATTTGAAATATCTCCTCCCCGAATAAATTTTATTCCATTTAAAACCTCTTCCCCTGGTTGAACAACACCATAAGAAATTGGTGTTCCATCGGTAATATTAGATAATTCAATTTGATTACTCATACCCCAATCCCCCTAAATTCGCCTTAATCTTCGCTTCCAATTCCGCACTTTGCTTAAATTGCTCATTTAAAAGAGCGGTCAGATTTTGCATTTTTTCTGCAAAAGGTATGCCGTCATCTTCTTGTTCAGCGGTGCCGACATAGCGTCCGGGGGTGAGGACGTAATCGCTTTTGGCTATGTCGTCCAAGGTTGCCGAGTAGCAGTAGGCGGCTTGGTCTTGGTAGCCGTCCGCTTTTTGCCAACTGTGGTAGGTTTGGGCAATTTTGGCAATATCGTCAGGGGTGAAATCCCGCAAGACACGGTCTTTCATATAGCCGATTTGGCGGGCGTCAATAAAGAGTACTTCGCCTTTGCGGGCTTTGGCTTTGTTTAAAATCCAGATACACGCAGGGATTTGGGTGTTAGTAAACAGTTGAGAGGGGAGGGCAACCATTGCTTAGACCAAGTCGGCTCGGAGGATATTTTTGCGGATTTCCCCTTCGTTATTGGTGTTGCTCGACATTGAGCCGTTGGCAAGCAGCAGTGCCATTCTGCCTTTAGGCGAGAGGTGGTAGATCATATGTTGCAGCCACGCAAAGTTGGCGTTGCCCGCCGGCGGTGTGCCGTATTGCCAACGGGGATCTTGGGCAAGGCTTTCACTCCACCATTCCTTCATATTGAACGGCGGATTTGCCATTATAAAATCCATTTTTTTGTCGAGATGTTGCGGATTGGTGAAGGTGTCGGCATTTTGGTTGCCGAAGTCAAACTCAATGCCTCGAATTGCCATATTCATTGCCGCAAGCTGCCAAGTGGTCGGGTTGTATTCTTGCCCGTAGATAGCGATATTTTTATTGCGGTGGCTATATGGTGTTTTATCTTGATGACTTTCGATAAAGCGTTCCGTTTGCACAAAGAAACCGCCTGACCCCATTGCAGGGTCGTAAATTCTGCCCTCGTAAGGTTCAAGCATTTCCACAATCAGGGTTACGATCGATTTTGGGGTGAAGTATTGCCCACCCTTTTTGCCTTCGGCAAGGGCGAATTGCCCAAGGAAATATTCGTAAACGTGGCCGAGAATATCTTTAGCGGCGAGGTGGACGGGTTTGCCGTCAAAGGTCGGTTGGCTAAAGTGTGTATCGGAAAAGAGATCGACTAAGCCGATTAGGGTGTCCGCTTGGACTTTATAGCCGGCGATACGTTGAATTTTGCCTTTGAGTTTGGGGTTGTCTTGCTCAATGGCTTCAAAGGCGGCATCAATCAAATTGGCAACACCGCTAAATTTTGCACCCCACGGCAGTTCATCGCCGATATTGTATTGTGCAACGGCTTTGATGTTATCCCAGCGTGCCGCTTCGGGTACCCAGAAGATGTTATCTTGGGTGTAGTAGTCCCGTTCTTCGAGTTCGTTGTTGAGGTCTTACTCGCTATAAATAGCTGGGTCGAGATAGAGTTCTGATTGCGGATCGGCAAAAAGGGTGGTCAGTTTTCGGCGTTGTTCAAGGAAGCTGTCGGAAACGTATTTGAGGAAGATAAAGCCTAAAACGATGTGTTTGTAGTTGGCGGCGTCCAGTTGTTGGCGGAGGCGGTCTGCAGCAGACCAAAGTTTTTGATCCAAATTATTAAGAAAGGCTTGCTGTGTTAGCGCATTACTGTCACAATCTTGGTGACTTCTGACTTCTGACT
>NZ_MLHS01000098.1 GCF_001999335.1 Rodentibacter sp. Ppn85
TAGGGACGCCACGCTGGCGTCCGTAAAAATTAAATGATTTAGCGGACGCCAGCGTGGCGTCCCTACCTATGAGATAAGATCTAAGTTTGTGCAACTGCTACATAATACCGAAGATACGATAAAATCTGACCGCTCTTTTATTTTCTAACCAACCACTAAATTATTTTAGTGATCTCAATAGAAATAATTTTTCTAACCGGAAGCGACAAGTAAATTTTGTCTAATTTGATCAAAATCGGTTCGGCGTAACAGTTTGCCGTCTTCAAAGAGTATTTCTAATAAATCATCACTAAAATCATCTTTTGCGGTTAAACCATCAAGATAGGTATCATAAGAAAGGACTTTAACACGGCCTTTTTGGGATTTTTTTAAGCCATTATCGGTTTTGGGGTTCTTAAAGATCGCTTTTTCTTTACCATTAATCGTGATAGATGTTGCTTTAATGGCAAATCCTAACGTATCACGCGTATTACGTTGATAGGTTTGCGCACCGACACCAAACACAATATTACTTGAAGCAAAGCCTTTCGCTTTCAACCCCTCTAAAATCTTAGACATTTTTTCATAGGTCACACCATCACCATAAATAGCGCCGATATGAGGATCAAGAACTTTATAACCTTTCTGATTAACCGAGCCGCCAAAAATATCCCATAAACACTCAATTAGACCTTTACGTTCATGCTCAGTATCTGCCGTAGGATCACCACAAATAATCGCAAAAAAATCACCGCTATCAGGTCGAATAACTAAACGGGCATTCTCAGGTCTTGCCATAATTTCCTGCTTCAACAAAGGTAAATTAATAGTAATGTTATGCCAAAAATCTGTTGTATCCGACACAATTGACAGCATACTATTCGGAAATTTTGCCATTAAATAACGAAATGTGGGTAATTCATCAACACCATGTGAGCTCATCACTGAGTGTTCTGAAGCCGGAATTGACATGCCGATTAAGCCATTTGAGCCGTAATAGGCTTTAATGAAAGAGATAGCAGGAATCGTATCCGTGCCTAAAAAGGAGGTTAAGTGCCCTGCTCCTGAAGTTTCTGCCGATTCTAAAGAGCCCATCCCCCGCATTGAAAAATCGTGAGATTGAAATGGAACATGATCTTGATTATCACAGGTTTCTTTTGCAAACTTAACTAATACAGCCCGATAAGCAAAAGCCATAGAAGCCGAAGTCATCGGCTGCCAAAGCGATACATTAATAAGTGTTTCTAAATAGTTGGTAAGCCAAAAGAAATCCGGATGAGTATTCTCAATAGTCATCACGGGAACTTTAATTGCAACGGTTTTTCCTTCAGGAATAGCTTTAATCCGGATAGGTAAATAACCTAGCTCGTGTAACTGCTTAATATGTTCCCCTGTATCATCTAACTGCAATGTTTTTTTAATGAAGGCTGAATATTCAGAAACAATTTCATCCTTATCCCGAGAAAAGAAGTTGTCATTAAAATAATGTATTAAATATTTAGTAATAAATGCTTGAAAACCAAAAGAAACAACTCGTGTTAAATAAGGAGCTTGTTTATTGCTGCGAGGCGTAAACGTGCTATAAAGAATCTGTGAACCTTCAGGATACATGATGCGATGAGATGTTTTATAAAAATCACATAATAATGAAGGTATGGCACTAGCACGACTATAATTATTTAATAGATTATCCATAAAATTTATTACCTTATTACAATCTAAGTTAGATTTGTTGTTAGTTACAAAATATAAGCCAGATAACTTTTTGAAAGCTAACTGCTAGTTATAATATGAAGAATATTAAAACTATCGGCTTTATTTATCATAATAATTTATGGGGCTGACGTAGATTA
>NZ_MLHS01000099.1 GCF_001999335.1 Rodentibacter sp. Ppn85
ATTTATGACAACCCAATCCAACTACCGCTACACTCTTAATACCAGCGATAAATATCATTTTGATGTGGTGAGTTTTCATTTAATCGAAGGGCTCTCCGAACCTTTTAAGTTAGAATTAAACCTGTCGAGGTTTGATTCGAATATTCCTTTTTCCGCATTAATGGATAAACCGGTCACCTTTACCTTTTGGCTAGATGATAATCCTTTATTTAATGTAAAATATCTCTAGCATAAGAAAAATATGCTTATTTTGCACACAACTAAATAATTAAAATAGTTGTGGTGAATCATAAATACCCGCCATGCACTTGTTACTTAAATCATTAGTAAATCCGTTCTCTAATGTTCGTCTTATTTAAAATAAACTTATCGATTAAACTCATTGATAAAAAAATCCGCACGCTAATATTAATTTTTCACATGCGGATTAAACTAAAATGAGTTTTTATTCAGAGTCATAAACTCCGACTAAATAGGCTTGTGCAAGAATATGATCTTTCATTGCAAAATGTAGTTCATTAAATCTAAAACCCGGCTTTAAATTAAGTTTTTTATCCAATGCATACACATACAATTCATAGCGATGGGGTTTATTTGGCGGAGCCATTCCACCATATCCGGAGGCCTCTGCAATAGATAGATTATTTAATTTACTTGCCCAACTATTTGCGCCCTGAACAAAGTCTTTCGCCGAAACACTTTCGTTTTCCGCAACAGAAGTACGTTCCAGATCAGCAATTAGCCAATGAGTCCACACAAACCCGGCGACTTCGGCAGCATCTTTATCTTCAAAAACAACCGCAAAGGATTTAGTATTTTTCGGTGCATTTTTAATTTCAAAGGGAATTGAGTATGACGGCATACCATTTACAGTAAATTGCGTTCCCCGTTTACCGTATTTATCGTTGAATTTCCCATTTATAATGGCAGAACTGGTTACTTGCATAACATTTTCTTTTTGCATCATAGTCCGATTTACCGGTTTGTCATTCATCATTGATTGAGCATATCCGGATTGAGGAAATATTGCTAAAGAAAAAGTTATCAAGCCGACAAGTTTAATTAAAGTTGTCATAGAATATGACTTTATATTTTTCATACATCTCCTTAAATATCATTAAAAGTTTATCTAATGCCAAAAATTCTTGGCATTTATTTAGACGTATAAAAGTCGATATTCTGACATATTTTTAATAGATAATCAGATCTATTTAAATATAAAAAATAACTCAATCCATAAAATTGATTGAGTTATTTTTAATAAAACTAAATTTATACCGCTATTTTCTTAATACTCAAAAAAATAAAACTCGGTTTATAAAAATTAAGGGGCTGACGTAGAT